>CAZUNU010000133.1:0-8198 GCA_964622105.1 uncultured Sangeribacter sp.
TGGCCACGATAAACGAGAGGAAGCCCTGCTGAACGGCCTCGGCACCGAGGCTCGGACCGATCACGTTGTTGCTGACAACGTCTACCTTCGCGCTCATCTTACCTGACTTGAGCACGTTGGCAAGGTCGTTAGCCTCTTCGGGAGTGAAATTACCGGTGATCTCTGAAGATCCGCCGGTGATCTCATTATTTACGTTAGGATAAGAATATACATTGTTGTCGAGCACGATGGCGATTGGGCGGCCTATGTTGTTGCGTGTAAGGGTGGCCCATGCCTGAGCGCCGGCGTCGTTCATTCTCATGTTCACTACGTTGCCGCGCATGTTGTCATACTCGCTGTTGGCAGAAGTCACAGCGTCGCCTTCGAGAGCGGCGTCACCCTTGAGGGCGATGAGCTGCCAGTAAGGAGTGGTGCGGTCTTCGCCGTTAGGCTTCTTCATCACGTTGCCCTGGGCGTCAAGCACAGGATAATCCGTTGCCTTCACCTCCCATACGGCAGAGAAGTCGGAAGGAAGTTTCTGCTTTGCGAGCGGCGAATTGAGGATGCTGTCTACGAGCGCACGGTTCTGAGGGGTGACGATACCG
Organism: uncultured Sangeribacter sp.; assembly: GCA_964622105.1. Taxonomy (GTDB): domain Bacteria; phylum Bacteroidota; class Bacteroidia; order Bacteroidales; family Muribaculaceae; genus Lepagella. The sequence goes on from CAZUNU010000133.1 coordinate 585, forward strand.
ATGACGGGCGAACCTGAACGCTGAGGGCCACCGAGAAGCTCGATAAGGTTGGTATGGTTCACAGTGTCTTGCTGAGCCCATGCCATTGCAAAGCTGTTGAGGTCGTTGGCTATCTCATTATAATTATAGACTTCGAAGAACTCAAGGTTAGCAGAAGATTTGAGAAGATCTGTCACACGCTCCGGTTCTTTCACGCCCGGGAGCTCAAGAAGGATCTGTCCGTTCTTGTCCTGAAGCTTCTGGATGTTGGGCGCTACCACACCGAACTGGTCGATACGGGTGCGGAAGATATTGAACGCTGCATCAACCTGGCTGTCTACCTGCTTCTCGAGAGCAGAGACCACTTCAGCATTTGAAGAGTTGCTCTTGAGCTTGCCGAGATACTCACCTTCACGAACGAAAAGACCTGCCATGGCACCCGGCTGGATGAAGGAGGCGAACTTGTTGATGAAGTCCTTGTCGCTGCCTTTCACGCCGTCGGCCTGAGCCTTTGCTATCGCGGCGTTGATCTCGCGGAGCTGGGCCTCACCGGAGGCATACTGACGGAGAATGTCGGGCACTGATATCTCGAGCACCACGTTCATACCGCCCTTAAGGTCAAGACCCATACCGATCTCAAGCTTGCGCACCTGGTTGTAAGTGTAGCCGAGATAGACTTTCTCTTTGTCGATTGAGTCGTTAAACTGCTTCAGATTCTGTTTGTAGGCATCATTGGTTACGTCCGTGGTCCCGGCCATTCTTGCGGCATACTCCTGCGCTTTCTTCTCATAGTGAGAGGTGACGAATGAGAAAGAGATATAAAATCCGCAAATGAGGATCAAAAGGACGGCAATGGTGCTGATAAACCCTTTGTTCTGCATTTTCTGTTGTTTTTATTTGATTTGTTGTTTTTGTTGTCAGGTCAGTCCGCGCTCAAATGCGCGGTGATGGATGATACAATTTTCAGCCTGCAAATATAGCTTAAATTTTTCACCTAAACCGCATATCCTCTCCTAAAAATGTATAAATTCACCATTTTTAGGCAAATGAACCGAGAGTTTGGGGTGTATGTCAAAAATTATTGTTACTTTTGAACTCTGAAAGAGAATTGATCAACTCCGAAGAGAATTAGAGCCGTCATGACCTACAAGTCAACTGGATTAAAAGGGTTGCGGATGCTCCCTGCCATACTTTGCTCAATCGGGCTCCTTGCCTCGTGTGCCTCCATTGGAAATCCTTCCGGAGGTCCGCGCGATGAGGATCCCCCTCGCTTTGTGCGCGCCAATCCCGCCCCGGGCTCTGTAAACGTCAACCGCGACCGTATAACAATCGACTTCGACGAGATAGTAAACGTGAAAGACGCGTTCCAGAAAGTGGTCGTATCTCCCCCGGGAGGACAGACACCGCGCGTTTCTTCGCAAGGACACCGTGTCACCGTGCAGTTCAAGGATACCCTTCAGCCCAACACCACCTACACAATCGACTTCTCCAACTCGATCGAAGACAACAACGAAGGCAACAAGCTCCAGGGCTTTACCTATTCATTCTCCACAGGTCCGGTGATCGACACACTCCAGATCTCGGGCATGGTGCTCTCTGCCGATGCCCTTGAGCCGCAGCAGGGGATGCTCGTGGGAGTATATTCCAACCTCTCGGATACGGCTTTCTCTACCCTGCCGTTTGAGCGCGTGGCAAAGACCGACGACCGCGGACGCTTTTCAATACGTGGACTCGCTCCCGGCGAATACCGTATTTTCGCCCTCAATGACCTTGACAACGACTATCGGCGAGCCAATCCGGAGGAGGCAATGGCCTTCTACGACTTTACACTCTCCCCTACCTCCGAACGTGTGATGGCCTCCGACACCGTCTATAATCTACTCACCGGCGCTGTCGACACCGTCCTCAGCCGTGAGCGCACACGCTTTCTGCCCAACGACATCCTCCTGCGTTCATTCGAGAGCGGCTACAAGAGCCAGTATCTCCAGAAATATGAACGGGTCGACTCCACAAGGCTGTCATTCATCTTCAATGCTCCCTCCGACTCTCTGCCGCAGATCGACCTTGTGAATATCGAGGGATTCAAGGACTGGGCCCTGCTCGAACGTTCAAAGAATAACGATACACTCACTTATTGGCTACGGCCACAAAGCCTGATAGCCACAGACTCACTATACATATCGGCCAGATACCTGCGTACTGATTCCGCACAGATGCTTTCGGCCGTGACCGACACACTGCGCTTCTTCACATCACGCCCTAAAGCAACTAAAAAGAAAGACAAAAAGAAGAAAAACGAGGAGACGGCAGCTGATACAGTCGCCCCGAAGATTCCGGCCCTTAAGCTTTCAATGCTCTCCTCCTCCACTCAGGAGGTGTACCTCCCGATTGTCATGGAGTTTGAGACTCCGCTTGAACGTATTGACTCCGGTGCTTTCCATCTTGAGACTATGGTGGATTCCGTATGGGTACCCGTGCCTAAGGCCTGGACACTGCAGCCCTACGACTCGGTCAGCATCCGCAAGATGAAGATAGAGTATCCCTGGGACTATGAGACAGAATACCGCCTTACAGCAGATTCCCTCGCAGCAACAGGAATATATGGCCTTGTCACCGATCCGCTTGAACATAAATTCAAGACAAAAAGCGAGGAAGACTATTGCTCACTCGTATTCAACATAACCAACTTCACCGACACTGTGCCCGCATTCGCAGAATTGGTGAATACATCCGATGCGCCCGTGGCCCGGGTGAAAGTAGTGAATGGCGTAGCCCGCTTCAATCATCTCGCGCCTGGCAAATACTATGCCCGTATCTACGAGGATTATGACGGCGATGGTCTCTACACCACCGGAGACCTGGCTCTCAACCGTCAGCCGGACAACGTATATTATTATCCCAAAATAATAAATATCAAAAAGAACTGGGAAAAAACGGAGACCTGGAATGTGTTTGACACGGCCGTTGACCTGATGAAACCTGAGGCCCTGAAGAAGAACAAGCCTGAGGCAGACAAACGCAGCCGTGGCAAGAAGGGAGACTCCGGCAATGAAGAGGAGGAAGACGAAGAATACTTCGACCCCACGCGCAACCCCTTCGATCCCAATGACAAGGGCAGAAACCGACGACGTTGATCCGGTTTCCCGAAAAACCCTCTCCTCAACTTCCCCATTAGGATCTGAATCCTAATTTATAAACCATTAGGATCTGAATCCTATTTTTAAACCTGAGCTAAAACACAATCAGTACGCCCACCCGGGGAGCCATGGTTGGCCATCGCTCTTTGCAGCAAGCGTACCCTAAGACTTATCAATGATCGTAAAATGGAAAAAGGAATCAAATCAAGACGGAAAATCTTAGAAGTCGCCTTCAAGCTATTTGCGGCCTATTCCTACCCGGATGTGTCGTATTCCCTGCTTGAGGAAGCATCGGGCATCAGTCGGGGTTCGATGGTCTATTATTTCAACAACAAGGAGGGCATCTTCCGTGCGGTGCTCGAGACATTTCTCTTCAATATGGGGAGCGTGCGTAATGTGCCTCAGGAAGAACGAGGCTCCCTCAAAGGTTTCTACAATTATTTTCTGCATAAACTCGCCGCGGATGCCGAGGCACTCCGTCAGTTCCGCATCCCGAATCTCAGCGACGCTCGCTTCACAATCGAGCGCAGCGCATTGCAGTTCGTGCCGGAATTCCGTAAAAATGAGCGTGAAGTAATACGTCAGGACATAGCCACATGGATTGAGGTGATCCAAAATGCCAAAGACAGCGGCGAGGTGCGTGCTGATATCAACCCTGAGGAAGTGGCGCGTCTGTTTCATAGAATCGCATGCGGCTGGCTCTACGTTGGTATTTATGACAAAGACCATGCCTTAGGCAAAGTGGAGGGACTCCGCAAACTTTTTGACGATCTCTACAAGCTCATCCAGCCCTGACAAAGCTACACCGGGTATGAGATCCCGGTCAAAGTGAGACAGATCGTAAACAAGGGTATGCACAATCCGTTATCGCAAGATGTTCGGATGCGCATACCCTTGAAATATATCCGCTTGTAACAAGCAAGACCTTGTTATCTCTTCCCGCCGGGACGGTACTCCGGAGGAAGGATAGTCTTCGGATCAACGCTGTCTACAGCCGTGACAATTGTCTTGCTTGATCCGCGCCATGGCAAAATGGCATGATATTGCTTATAAATGACTCTGACGGGCCGACCGGCGAACATGGCCTGCTTCAACGCCACAGCACTCTTTTCGTCAGCCGCCGTGAAAATAAAATCGCGACGATACACTCTCGTTGTGTCTATCAGCTCCTTATATGGGAGTAGTACGCCTTCGTATGTCTTGAAGACTGTGCCACGCTTCTCTATACTCTCCACATAACCCACCTGCGATGCATCTTCTATATAAGGAGAGAGGAAACGCAGCCACATGCCCAACATAAGCAATATAAGCAGCAGGATGCCTCCCGTCCATAGCCATAAGCGCCATTTACGGCGAGGCTTGAGATGCTCCCATTCCGATTCTTCCTCCCAATAGGCAGGATCTTCTGGAAGATATGTGGGCTTCTTAGGTTCTTTCACCGGCTCCGGCAGATCCGGACCATCGAAAAAGTCATTCTTGCCATCATCTTGATCGTCGTCTTCTGGATTGAATATCATGATTTATGGTGTATAGTTTATGGTTTATAGTTTATGGTTTAGGTTTATGGTTCAGGGTTGATGGTTCAGGGTTGATAGCTTTTTTGTTAAGGTTCAAGGCTTTAGCCTGAACTCGCCCGTCTCCCGTCAGGCCTTCTTTTTCTGGCTCAGCGAGATATAGCCCATGGTGTAGATGCCCAGGATTATAAGCATCACCGTCTGGCCGCTCCACTGAAGCATCGAAAAGGCGGTGCCTTGCGCATCCGTGACTCCGTATATGGCCAGACCAAACATAATTGCAAGGTTCCATGGGCCAAGTCCGCCGTTGGAGGGCACTGCCATACTTATCGAGCTGAGTACAAACGCCACAAGACAAGGAATCAGGCCCCCGAAGTTGCCCGGGGCTGTACACAGCTCACGAGTGAAGTCGAATGCATAGAAAGCTACGTATAGCTGAAAATAATAGCAACCCCAAATGCAGAGTGTATATCCCACAAACTGCCAGCGACCTTTCATTGTGACCACCACGCTGAAGCCTTGCCACACATTGAGCATCATCTCCTTAAGCTTCCTGACAACCCGAGTGTCGCGCAGCAGCCAGAGCAAACCCCAGCATAACAGCACTCCACCGACAACGGCCACCCAGAACCACCATTGATAGAGCAATCCCACAAGATCGCGTCCTATCGGATATTTGGTAAGGAAGGCCTCAAGAGCCGGACTCGCAACCACAAGGCATAGAAGCAGGAGCACCAACACCATCAGTGTGTCGGCGAGACGGTCGCCTATCATCGACCCCAAGACAGTAGAAAAACCTGCCTTCTGGGAAGAGGCGATGTATGTGCATCGCCATACCTCGCCAAGGCGCGGGAAAACAAGATTGAGGGCGTAGCAGCCGAAAATAGAGCAACAGAGCGCCATGAAGGGAGGACGGATGCCAAGCGCATCGAGCTGCAGACTCCACCGGGCTGCACGAAACACATGGGAAAACACGCTGATGCCCATGGCAAGCAGGATCCACCAATAATCCACACCATGCTTTATGAGGTCCCACATGTCGGAGAAGTTGACCTTCTTGAACATATAGACCACCAGAAGCACCGTCAGCGCGACAGGCAACAAGTAACGTATGGCGTAGCCTAAGTATTTTTTCATAAGTCAGGTTGTTTGCAATTCAGGATTACATTGAGATTGCAGCTCTTTATTCCTCTCATGCCGACCATGTTCTTCAGATCAGGTCATTGCTGCTCAGAGAGAATGAACTCTATCTCTTTGAAAGCGTAAGAGCGCTCCTCGTCGGGAAGAGCGAGAGTGAGGATGCCGTCAGGAGCTATTCCGGCAATGCGCGCCTCTATATACTCCCCTCTCAGGCGATCGAGGAAGGGATAAGACTTGTCATCACCGCGCCAGAGTTTACGGAGAAACTCCGCATGTTGGGCGCCACATCCCGCTGCCATCTCTTGCTCGTCATCACGGCAGATGCGATCCAAGCGGCTCTCGATTTTCTCCGCAAGCCGTGCCGCGGCATCCGCCACGTCATATTCCTCGCCGGTGAGCTGTGTAAGCGATACAGGATTAGGTGCGTCGCTCACAAATCTTTTCTGATTGAGATTCACGCCCATGCCGGCTATGGTATAGAGGATCCGCCCCGGAGTGACGGCATGCTCTATGAGGATGCCGCAAATCTTACGGTCGCCTACGTATATATCATTAGGCCACTTCACTTTGGCTTCAACCCCATACTCCTCAAGAAGATCGGTCACAGCCAACGCCACGGCCTCCGACACGGCAAACTGCATATGAGGAGGAATCCCGGCCGGCGAGAAAAAGGCGGATGCGCAGAGGTTGCGCTCCGGTTCAGATTCCCAGGAATTGCCACGCTGTCCGCGGCCGGCCGTCTGCCTGCGTGCATACACAAGCGATGGCATTTCAAGTGCATCCCGATTGGCCGCTACCCATGAATTGGTGGAATCGGTTTCCTCTAATTCTACAATCCTCATGGTTTCACTGATTCTCTATGTTTACCAATAGATGCGACGGCGCCCGTCGGGGAGAACGTCGATGCCCACCTTCACAGCCTCTTCCGGCAACAGCGAGCCTATTTTCTCAGGCCACTCCATAAGACACAGCCCCCCGGAATAGAAATAATCTTCCGCACCGATCTCGAGCGCGTCAGCCGGAGTGTCGAGGCGGTAGAAATCAAAATGATATATTGGGTTGCCGTTGCGGTCGGTATATTCGTTGATGATGCTGAAAGTCGGGCTACCCGAATCCTCTGTGGCGCCGAGTTGCCGGCTCACCTCAGCTATGAAGGTGGTTTTTCCGGCACCCATCTCGCCATAGAAAGCGAAAATCTTCCTGTCGCCCATATCAGCTATGAAGCGGGATGCCGCATCCGCCACCCTGTCTGTATTGTCTACTATGATTTCCATAATTCAAAATGCTATAATCTTACGTATCCCGCACGTGCTGACGCAATGGTCTCTTATCGGCGGAGTAAACTTATCGGCGGGGTAAAATGAGAGCCGTATTAATTTCATAATACAATAAGATTATGAGTATTTAATGCGACTATCCGCTTAAGTAATGCAAAATTAATAAAAAATGATTAAATTTGCACATTGAGGCAGTTCCAAATGTCATACAAGTTTCGTCAGGCCGTTATATCTAAGTGGTGAGTCATCATACCTTGGTATATCCACCGCCTGTTCACAGAAAACAACGAAAAACAAAATCATAAGAAATGGGAAAAGTAGTGATCATCGGCGCCGGTGGCGTCGGAACAGTAGTGGCCGCGAAATGCGCCCAGAACCCTGATGTATTCAACGAGATTGTCATCGCATCGCGCACAAAAGAGAAATGCGACCGTCTGGCTGAGCGCATCGGTGCACCCAACATCACCACCGACAGAGTCGATGCCAACTCCGTGGAGGAACTTTGCGAGCTCTTCCGCCGCCATAAGCCCGACATCTGCATCAACGTGGCTCTCCCTTATCAAGACC
>CAZUNU010000134.1:0-8147 GCA_964622105.1 uncultured Sangeribacter sp.
TAAAGACCTTGACCGTGAGGCACTCCGCGTGGTTAAGAAGATGCCGAAATGGCAGGCCGGTAAGAACAACGGTGTTGCAGTTCGCTCCTACTTCAACCTCCCCGTCACCTTCAAGCTCCAGAATCAGTAATTTCAACTCCAGAGTCAGAATTTCAACTCCAGAAATTAATAGCTCAAGAGAGGCAATCCAAACCGGATGGCCTCTCATTCTATCTCCCTATCAAAAGATTTTTATTTTTATCAAAGATGAATGGCAATAAAGCATGAATTGGCAATAAAGCATGAATTGCAAATAAAGCATGAATTGCAAAATGAAGGATTATAAAAGAAATGAATAGGCTTCGCTCAGCTAAGTAGCCCCGTGCATCACCGAGCTAATCGCGCGTATCGAGCTTTTCGAGCATCACGAGCTTTTCGAGCATCACGAGTTTTTCGAGCATCACGAGTTTTTCGAGCATCACGAGATTCTCGAATGTCTCGAGTATCTCGCACTTTATCAGGCATATCGAAAATCACCAGGAATATTAAGCATCATAGATTACTATTGTGATATCAAATGATTCCAAAGCCTTGTCCTCACTAATTATGCCTCGTTTTAAACGCATCTAAAAACATATGCGAAAATTATCACTACAACTGAACCTACATTAACGAAATTTGTTAAAAAAGTAAATAGAACCTCTAAAAATATCAAAGTTATGAACGGAAATGAAAACATGCCTAAAAGCGGGCGAATTATATTTGGAATATTCATGGTCATCGTGTATGTTGCCGTCGGACTCCTTTTCATCTTCGACGTATTCAACATCGATAACGTAGCAGTCAGCGCTGTAGTGGGTGGCATCCTTTGCGCTTACGGTCTCTGGCGCGGTTACCGTCTCTATAAAGGCTGGAATTGATCCACAAAAGCACGGGCGGAGCCCACTCCAAGTTATAAGTCTTGAACCGATTCCCGCCAAAAAAGAACGTTTTTTCCCAAAACCTCAGGCTGGAATTATTCAGATAAATTGATTATAATATCTTGCGTTTAAGTGTTTCAATGTCCACAAAGAATCAAGATTAAATCCTTACGGAAACCATTAAAGACTCAACTCCTCCCCTATCCGTATGAAAAAAAATATTATAAATAAATTTACTTCCGGATTGCTCCTGATGGCCGCTGCCGTAGGAGCAATCAGTTGTACTCCTATCAAACGTGGCGAGTATGCATCCGGAAGCGCCACTATTTATTGCGACGACGGCTTCAAGAATATTCTCGAAGAAGAAATAGAAGTGTTTGAATACACCTATCCAAATGCATCAATCATACCCTTCTATGTGAGCGAAGGCGAAGCAATCGACACTCTACTCGCCGATGGCACTCAAGCGATCATATCCACTCGTGAGTTCACTAAAGAACAGATCGATTTTATGAAAGCCAAATATAAGAGAGTGGTTCGTCAGAACTGTATCGCTGTTGATGCAGTAGCTATCATTACCAACAAGAAAAATCCGGTTACAGCTCTTTCCATGACCGAGATAGGAGATATCCTTAACGGCAGGATTACCAAGTGGAGTCAACTTGCAGGAAATGATACAACAGCGATCAAGATTGTATTTGACAATGCCGAGTCGTCAACCGTTAGTTATCTGAAGGAGAAATTCCTGCCGGAAGGCAAAAAGATCTCTGACACAGCCAATACTTTTGCTCAGAAAAATAATGCCGGTGTGTTTGATGTGGTCAAGACCGATCCCGATGCACTCGGTGTGATAAGCGTAAGCTGGCTTGGTGACGATCTCAGCAATGCCAAGAAGATTCCGATGGATAAAAGGATGGAAGACTACGAAAACCAAAATGATACCGTAGCATCTACCCTTACTTCAGAAGTGAATATCATGAAGATCAGTAACCCGACTGAAGAAAATGATTTCAGTCCGGTCAGCTACAAACCTTACCAGGCTTACATTTATTCAGGTGATTATCCTCTGGCAAGAAAAGTCTACATGATTTCAACTGCGAGCAATTCTACAGTTCTTCACAGTTTCTATGTATTCATGACAGGTTTTGTAGGCCAAAAAATTATTACCAAGACAGGCATACTGCCTTATCACATGCATCCCCGCATGGTTGAGTTAATCTGAAAAAGACCGGCAGCCCGTAATTGGATAGTTTTTTAATGACAATCAAACCTCAAGACTCCCCTCGGCCTATTGGCCAAGGGGATTTTTTGTTTTTAATGATTTTTTCAACTTAATTCAAAAGATTAACCACTTAATGATTTGGAGAAATAAGTTTTTTTGTTAATTTTGCAATGATTTACCAAAATATCGGGCCACTCTAATAGTTACCGGATTATAATGTAAGTCTTAACAAGCTTTAAAAGAAAGCTGCCAAACTGAGACCATCCACCTTTGATTACGTTCATTTTGGATGTACTCAATATTCAATTATAACGACAAAAAGTTAAAAATCAATTCATAAGATGAAATTCAGATTCCTTTTCTCAGCTGCATTCGTGGCAGCCGCACTCACCAGCATGGCTCAGACCCATGTTGAAGGCCAGGAATATTACAAGGCAAATCAGCTTCACAACGCCAAGGAGCTTCTCGTGCGTAACTTGAACAATGCCGGCACCGACAAGGCTGTATCCAACTATTATCTCGGCCTCATCGCTCTTGAGGAGGGAAAAGACGCGGATGCCGCTAATTACTTCAACACCGGTGTTCAGGCTAATCCTGACTATGCGTTCAATTACATCGGACTCGGTGCTTGCGACCTCCGAAAGAAAGACAAATCAGCTGCCGAGAAGAATTTCAAGACAGCTGAAGGTCTTGGCAAGAAGAATGCTGAGCTTCAGATTGATATTGCCCGCGCATATTATGACGTTGATCCTGTGCTTTATTCTAAGGAAATTGAAAAGCGTATAGAGAAAGCCCGCAAGATCGACATGAAGAATGCCGATATCTATCTCTTTGAAGGCGACCGTAAGAAGGATAATAAAGACGTAGGCGGCGCGGCAGGCCAGTATGAGATGGCTGCCAATTATAATCCTGATGCAACTGCGGCATACGTGAAATATGCCAACCTCTTCACTCAGGTAAATCCCCAGTATGCAATCGACATGCTCAGCAAGCTTCTCTCAATCAACCCCAATTCAGCACTTGCTCAGAGGGAGCTCGCTAACGCATACTACAACGCCCAGAAATTCTCAGAGGCTGCGCAGGAGTATGGCAAATACGTGAAGAATCCCAACCACTTCAAGCAGGATGAAGACCGCTATGCATTCCTCCTCTTCTACGGTGGCAACTACAAAGACGGCTACGACTACTCTACAAAGCTTCTTCAGGAAAATCCTCAGAACTTTACCGCTCAGCGTTATCAGTTTATGAACGCTGCTCAGGACAAAGAGATGGCAAGCCAGCTTCTTCCTATGGCAGAGGCTCTTGTTGCAGCTCACAAGGCTAACCCGGCCAACAAGTTTGCTCCAATCGACTATCTGCTCATTTCTGATGAGCTCACAACTGCCAAGCGTCCTCAGGAGGCTGAAGAACTCCTTCTGGAAGCTATCAATGACAATCCGGACAATGCAGCTTACTACAAACAGCTTGCTATGACATACGTAGGAGAGAACAACCTTTCAAAGGCTGCCGATACTTTCCAGGGCTACATCAATCACTCCGAGAAACCCGGTTACAACGATTTCATCCAGCAGGCCACCTTCGCTTACTACGCAGGCGTTGAGAATCAGAAAGAGAATCCCGAGGCTTCGGAGAAGTATTATCAGATGGCACTTGATTATGCCGGAAAGGGTCAGGAAATCCTTCCTGACAACTACAAGCCTATCAAGTTCAAGGGCGACGTAGCAAAGCAGAAAGCCGCGGAAAACGAGGTTGCTTCAGCAGCAGTGCCTTTCTACACGGAAGCAATCACTCTTCTTGAGGCAAGCGACAACCGTGCACGCTATAATTCTGACGCCAAGGAGATGTACAACTACATGGGCAACTACTACCTTGATCAGAAAGACGTGCCGACCGCCAAGACTTACTTCCTGAAATATCTTGAGCTTGATCCCAACAACGAGCCCTACCGCAAGTTTGTAGAGGGTCTGAAATAATCGACACAAAATAATTTGCCCGGAGCCCGAATTTGGATAAAACCTCCGGCAAGTGAAAAACTTCTAAAAAACTTCCTCAGCACAATAAAGTGTTGAGGAAGTTTTTTTTGCATAAAAAAACATTTATTAGTAAATTTGCAAAATTATAGTAGACCATATGACTCTATCGACCGTCTATCCGATCAATATCTTCATCGGCAGCTCAACGGCAAAGAGGAACTGATATGAACATAAATCACTTTATTATATAATATGGCTGAACTTAAACGTATAAAGAAGGGATTGGACATCCCAATTACAGGTGCCCCCTCTTCCCGCGTCACTGAAGACAAAAAGACCACTCTTTTTGCCATCTCGCCTGATGATTATCCTGGCCATGTATGGAAAGCTGTGGTGAAGCCCGGCGACAAAGTCCTTGCAGGAGATCCACTCCTGAAAGACAAGGCCACCGGTAAAGTCTGCATCGCGGCGCCCGTCTCAGGAGAAGTAGCGGAAGTCAACCGCGGCGAGCGTCGCCACATCCGCTATATCAGCGTGAAAAAAGAATCCGGCGAAAGAAGACCTTTCCAACCTTCCAAGACTCCGGAAGAAATCAAGAACGCAATGCTTGAAAGCGGTCTCTGGGCACTGATGCGTCAGCGTCCATTCGATATCGTGCCCGATCCTGCAGCGGAACCACGCGATATCTTTGTGACAGCATTCGATTCCGCGCCACTCGCAGCAAAGATGATCGACCAAAACCAGCGTGAATGGCTTGAGAAAGGTCTGGCTGCTCTCACTAAACTTACAGCCGGTAAAGTCTACCTCGGTGTGAGAAGTAAAGACAATCTCTCATCACGTGTCGCTGAGACATACGAGTTCGAAGGCCCTCACCCCGCAGGAAACGTAGGCACGCAGATTGCAGCTATCCGCCCTGTCAACAAAGGTGAGACTGTGTGGACGCTTGATGCGGTTACGGCAGCCAAAATCGGTAGGCTCGTTGAGAAAGGGGAAGTTGATTTCTCTACTCGTGTAGCTCTCACCGGCCCTGAAATCCGCGATCCTCATATCGTTCTCACGTATTTCGGAGCCAATATCGAGAGCCTACTCACAGGAGAACTCAAAAATAAGGAAGGAATCCGAATCATCTCAGGTAATGTGCTTACAGGCATAAGAGTTTCAGGTGCCGACTTCCTCCATTACCCTTATCGTCAGATCACGGTGATCGAAGAGGGTGACAATGCTGATGAATTCATGGGTTGGGCTTCTTTGAATCCAATGAAATACAGCGTAAAACGCAGCTTCCCGGCCTTCCTCCGCGGTCTTTCCAAGCCATTCGAATTCGATGCTCGAATCAAGGGCGGCCATCGCGCAATGATTCTCAGTGAGGAATATGACAAAGTTTTCCCGTTCGACATCTATCCGGAATACCTCATCAAGGCTATCATGGCCGGTGATATCGACCGTATGGAAAAACTTGGAATTTACGAGGTGGCACCTGAAGATTTCGCTCTTCCTGAATTTGTAGATACCTCGAAGATCGAACTTCAAAAAATCGTGAGAGAAGGTCTTGATAACCTAAGAAAAGAGTTATCTTGATTCTCTGACGCAACCTTCATACAGAGATTTTATACTTTATAGAAATGAGACTTCCGCAACCGGATCTTTATCCGGCATAATTCACTGCCTCCTGAACTCTCTTGGGCACAAGCAACCGATATCTGAGTTCTTAACGGCTCGAAATATGCCACTACATTTCCGGCTCCGGAGCCTCTATAATTAACTTGACAGATGAAAGGATTAAAGAAAAAAATCGACAGTGTCAAGCCGCAGTTCGAAAAAGGGGGAAAATACGAGAAACTCCACTCCGTATTCGACGGCTTCTACACTTTCCTTTTCACTCCAAACGAAACGTCGCGTTCGGGTGTGCATATCCATGATGCCAACGACTCGAAGCGCACGATGATCATGGTGGTGATAGCCCTTCTCCCCTGCTGCCTCTTCGGCATGTGGAACGTAGGCTATCAACATGCACTTGCCACCGGCAACCCCGACCATGGTCTGTTCTCTCTCTTCTTCTACGGTTTCTTCGCCACTTTGCCCCAGATTCTTACAGCCTATATCGTTGGTCTAGGAATCGAATTTATTGTGGCACAGATCCGTGGTCATGAAATTCAGGAAGGTTTCCTCGTTTCAGGTATCCTTATCCCGATGATCTGCCCGATCGACACTCCCTGCTGGATGCTAGCCATTGCTGTGGCATTCTCAGTGATCTTCGCAAAAGAGGTGTTCGGTGGCACCGGCTACAACTTCCTTAATGTAGCTCTTGTAACACGCGCTTTCCTCTTCTTCGCTTATCCTTCGCAGATGAGTGGTGACCACGTGTTCGTATCTCTCGGCGGTGAGGCTGCTATCGACGCTTACTCCGGTGCAACCCCGCTCGGACAGCTTGCTTCAGCCGACGGTCCAGCTCAGCTTCTCGGAGTAAACGGCACTCCTCTTACTTATACTGACATCTTCCTGGGCTTCTATCCCGGTTCTTGGGGAGAAACCTCCACGCTCTGCATCCTTATCGGCCTCGTGATACTTTTGGCTACCGGAATCGCATCATGGAGAATCGTGCTCTCAGGCGCTGTAGGAGGTTTCCTTATGGCACTTCTCGCGCATAACTTCGCAACCCCGCTCTATCCCGTCACTTATCTCACTCCTATCGAGCAGCTTTCACTCGGCGGTTTCGCCTTCGCTATCGTCTTCATGGCCACTGACCCAGTCACCGCCTGTCGCACGACTGTGGGCAAATACATCTATGGATTCCTGATAGGCGCGATAGCCATCGTGATCCGTTGCTACAACACGGGCTATCCGGAAGGTGCAATGCTCGCCGTGCTCCTGATGAACTGCTTCGCCGCTCTCATCGACTATTGTGTGGTCAATGCAAACATCAACCGTCGCCTGAAACGTGTGGCGGCAAATAACCAGTAACACTCCGGCAATTATGAATAGACAAAGTAATATCTATACAATCATCTACTCCACTGTGCTCGTAATCGTAGTCGGAGTGGTTCTGTCGGTAGTGTATCAGGCACTCCGGCCACGTCAGATCGAGAATATCGAGAACGACACCAAACGCCAGATTCTCGCTGCGGCAAGAATCGTTCCGCAGAAAGGTGAAACCGTATCGGCTCTTTTCGACAAATATATCACCTCAAGCTATATCGTCAACCTTCAGGGAGAGAAAGTAGACTCAAAAGTAAACGCCTTCAACGTAAACGTTGGCCTTGAGTCGAAGAAACCGGCCGCCGAGCGACTGTTGCCTGTATTCGAGTGCAAGACCGACAACGGGATGAAATATATCATCCCGGTATATGGCGCAGGTCTCTGGGGGCCGATCTGGGGATATGTAGCTTTCGACAACAATGGCGACACCATCTATGGAGCCTACTTCGCTCATCAAGGCGAGACTCCGGGTCTGGGTGCCGAGATCGAGAAGCCCGCTTTCTCCGATCAGTTCGAAGGCAAGAATATCTTCAATGCTGACGGAGCCTTCACTTCCGTGGCAGTGTCTAAAATTGGTAAAGAACCTCAGGGTCAGGCATGGGTACACGCTGTCAGCGGCGGCACTATCACCAGCCAGGGTGTACAGAAAATGCTCTTCGATTCGCTCGAGCCCTATTCGGCATTCTTCAAATCACTTAAAGATTCCGCATTATGACCATCAACAAATCTCTTCTGCCTCTCATAAATCCTCTGTCGAAAGACAATCCAGTCATCGTGCAGGTGCTCGGAATCTGTTCCGCTCTTGCCGTCACCGCCAAGCTTGAGCCGGCAGTGGTCATGACGATCTCTGTGACAGCCGTGCTTGCTCTCGCCAACGTGATCATATCACTTCTGCGCAACACCATTCCTACCTCTATCCGAATCATCGTTCAGCTTGTGGTGGTGGCTGCCCTTGTGGTTATTGTTGACCAGGTGCTGAAAGCCTACACCTACGATGTGAGCAAGGCCCTCTCCGTCTTCATCGGCCTCATCATCACCAACTGTATCATCCTGGGTCGTCTGGAAGCTTTCGCCATG
>CAZUNU010000135.1:0-8102 GCA_964622105.1 uncultured Sangeribacter sp.
ACATATTTCTCACCGTCGAGTTCATAATCCATTTGGATGGCGTGGCTTTTGATAGTGATGCCTCTTTCGCGCTCAAGATCCATATCATCAAGCACCTGAGCCTCCATATCCTTCCCTGTCACCGTATTGGTTCGCTCAAGCAGACGGTCGGCAAGAGTAGACTTGCCGTGGTCAATGTGAGCTATTATACAGAAATTTCTTATATTTTTCATTTTTCGCGAATTTCACCACAAAATTACAAAAAATATCAATTCACTCCTAATTTACCCTCCATCCCCCACCCCTTCATTCGTCTACTTATCAAATTAGCTTTCATTGACCCAGATAGGAAATTTTGCCTCATAGAATATCCACGGTCAGCTAATTAACTATCCAATATCGTTCGTGTGTAATTTTAAATAGGGCTTTAGCCTACCGGATTTCCGATGATGTGAGGCATTTCTTCTTGATTTTTGGGTTTAGGGAAGCAAAGAACCGGGGATTTAATACTACTTGGCGTGAAATACTATTATTTTTTAAATATTTCTTTAAAATTTTAGGTACTATGTATTGCATAGTACTAATTTTTATTATAACTTTGCATCGTAATTCAAACCCCGGGTAAAATCGAACTATACTAAACACACACAACAACAACATTCCAACCTATGAACGCACACATATTGCATATAGCCTTACTCCTATCGCCGGTCATGGCCTTGGCCGATGGCACGGGATTCGCAAAGGAGTCAAAGACCGAAACCTTATCCAGGGTTGAAACTGCAGCCGATTCGGTTTCTTCTTCCTCAACCAAACGGGTTACAACCTCAACCGATTCAGTTTCAGCCTTATCAGCCAAACGGTTACCGGCAGTGACCGATACCATTCCTCCCACTTCCGTGGAATTAGAGGATCTGGAGGTCGTGGCTACCCGTCCACTCATAAAAAGCGACGGCGCAAAACTGTCTTACAGTATGAAAGAAGATATCTCCTCGAAAGGTCTCACTCTCAGTGATGCTCTGAGAAAAGTGCCTATGGTCACTGTAGATGGAGAAGGAAACATCCGGATTAACGGCCAGGAAAATTTTAAAATATATCTGAACGGTAAGGAAGATCCGGCCCTCTCTGCCAACTATAAGGATTTGTTCAAGGCCATGCCGGCAGATGCAGTCCTTAAAGTGGAAGTCATAACCGAGCCGGGAGCTAAATATGATGCCGAAGGCACCGCTGGAATACTTAACCTTGTAACCATTTCTAAAAATTCAACAGATGGTTACTCCGCATCTATCTCGGGCCGTTTCACAAAGCAGCAATCAGGCATTTCCATCTATGGCAGAATGAAGACCGGAAAACTCTCAATGAGCGCCAACATAAATTACACCGACGGAAGAATTTTCCCTCAGACCAATTGGAACGAGCAGCATATTGAGAATCTTAACTCCGATAACCTTCGATACCAAGTAAATAAACTTCAGCAGAAAGTGGGTTGGAATTATATCGGTGGAGGATTGAATCTCTCTTATGATCTCACTGACAAGGATCTTATAACTTTTAATACCAATATTAATTATATGAATGGATCGTTGATGAAAGGTGGCTATTCATACTTCGAAGGTTTTGATCCGGATCATAAATTCATTGGCTCGTCAATGAGATCTTTGGAAGGTGGACTCACAGAAGAATCATTCAATGCAAGCTTGGCATGGCAACATTCTTTTGGTGAAAACGGCACAAAAATGATTCTCTCCTATCTCTACAACAGAGGATTAAACCATCTTGAGGCTACACTAACAGAAGATGAAGCGCAAGGTGCCCAACTGGTGAGTCCTTATGAGCACACTTCTAATAAAACCATCAGCAATGAGCATACAATCCAGCTTGACTTCATCACACCTTTGGCTGACGAAAATCATAGCTTGGACGCCGGTGGCAAGGCAATATTCCGTCGCAATCCGGCCAAATCGTTCACTCTTTGGCAACCGGATGAGAATATCGCCGATAATCTTTCCGATATTCTTCAGAAGCAAGATATTTATGCAGTCTATGTAGCGTATACCGGTAGATTCGATAAGATTTCCACCACGGCAGGAGTGCGTTATGAGCACACCGGCATGGGCATCGACTTCAGAACCGGAGAGGAAACTGATTTTTTCAATCACTTGAACGACGTGGTTCCTAATGCAGCCTTGGTTTACAGCTTCACAGAGGCGTCATCCCTGCGACTTTCCTATCAGATGAGGATTTCACGTCCATCTCTCCGTCAGGTTAACCCATATGAACTTATTGTCATACCCGATGTGGTTGAGAAAGGCAATCCGAATCTTGATTCTGAGAGAGCAAACAAGCTCACCTTGACCTATTCCAATTACGGACGCACAATCGGAGGAAATGCCGGAGTTGATTTCTCTTATGTGGCCAACGCTATCTCCCAGTTCTCATATTCTAAAGATGAGGTTAGCTATTACTCTTACGCCAACATCGGCTATAAGCGTAGTTTTGCTTTCTTCGGTTATATGAACTGGTCTCCGCTAAACTTTCTTCAACTTTCCGTCAACGCACGTCTTACAAGACAAATACTCTCTGCCGGAAGTGAGGGACTTAGAAATTCAAGCTGGAAATTTAATTATGGTGCTAATGTGGACTGCCGCCTGCCGGCAAAGCTAAGACTCAACATACATGGCGGACAGTCTACACGGGAATATTCGCTGCAGGGCTGTAACGACGGTTGGTATTACTACGGGCTCGGACTAAGCCGTGGATTCCTGAAGAAAAATGCTCTTACTCTCACTCTGACTGCAAATCAATTCTTACAGAAAGAGATGAAAGTAAAATCATATGTGGCTACTGAAAATATGATAAATAAATTCGCGTTTCACAACAAGAACTGGAACGTAGGAATCTCTCTTACATGGAACCTTGGTTCGCTTAAATCTGATGTAAAAAAGGCGGCAAGAAAGATTGAAAATGACGATCAAAGTGCTGTAGCCGGACAATCATCGATTTGATGAAATCCTTTATTTGAAAACAACAACAAACAATATTAGCCTATGAATGAAAAGAAAACTGAAAAAGCGGATTCCAATATCCGGTCGCAAATGAGGAAAGGGATACTCGAATATTGCGTCTTGCTCCTGCTCAACCGCCAGAGAGCATATCCCTCAGATATAATCAACGGACTCAGTGAGGCTGACCTGATTGTGGTGGAAGGCACCCTCTACACCCTTCTTAACCGACTTCGTAAGGAAGGCAAGTTGAGCTATGAGTGGGAGGAAAGCCCCAAAGGTCCACCAAGAAAATACTATTTCATTACAGAGACAGGAAAAGAGACGCTCAAGGAAATGTCGGAGGCATGGGACGAAATCGTGGCCAACGTAAATCATTTCCGCAATATGGACACTCCTACACCGGAACAATCCATCACAGATGAACCGATCTTCATTGCCGAGGTGGTGACGGTCAAGAAAAATCCCGATTCCGACCTCGACATCTCGGTGGCAGACACTGAAACAAGTGAACCAGAATCAATTATCTGACATCCCAAATTATCTATCAAATGAAAAAGACTTTCAATATCAACATAGTGGGCTATCCATTCACCATTAATGAAGATGCCTACCTCCTCCTCAACGATTACCTCAAGACTATCGAACATGCCTTCCGCAACGTTGATGGAGCCGGTGAGCTGACCAACGACATTGAATCACGCATCGCCGAGCTTCTCCTTGAAGCTTCGGAAGACGGCAAGAATATTATCACTCTTTCTGATGTTGAGCAGGTTATTGCCCGTGTTGGCAAACCTGAAGAGTTCGTAGAAGATGACAGTATCACACTGGAGGAAAATGGAGAGACAGAAACCATCAACGTAGAATCACAGACCACCACTCCTCCACCCTATATTCCGAATCCACCCTACACAGTGAAGCGTCTGTATCGCGATCCTCAGAATGCCATGTTGGGTGGCGTTTGCTCCGGCCTCGCCTGGTATCTTGGATGGGACGTGACTTGGGTACGTCTGCTTGTTGTAGCCCTTACCATTCTTTCTTATTTCACGATGGGAGTAGCCTACCTTATTCTTTGGATTGTTGTGCCGGAAGCACGCACCCCTCTGCAGCGAATGCAGATGATGGGCGAGCAACCCACCGTAGAGAATATCGGCAAGACCGTAACAGACAGCTTCAAAGAGGATCAAAACGGCTACGCAACATCTCAATTTAATTCAGCTCCATCTTTTGCCAAAACAGTTACCACAGGAGTAAGCTGGCTCGCAAAAGCTTTCATCATTATCGGACTGATAATAGGAATACCCATTCTCCTCGGTCTTGGATTAGGATTCATCGGCTGTGTGGTATTCCTCATATCATGGGGAGCTGCCTTGCTGTTTGGTTCCGGACTTCCTTTTGACAATCCGGAGTTCAGTGATCCTTTTGTAAGCAAGATTGTATTCTGGAGTGTACTCTGTGGTATCGGCTGGATACTTACCGTTGGTATTCCTTTATTCTATCTAATCGGGAAAGGTCTTAATTTCAGCCCCTTGTCAAAACAGCGAAGCTTGACTGTCAAGGTAATCTGGATTCTTGGATTCATTCTTGCAGGCGTAGGCACCGGTATGGTCATCAGTTCCGTCTACGATCAGGATTTGTTTAGACATCAAAGGTGGGAAGAACAAAGAAAAAATGGTCTTAACATGGATCTCAGCGATGAAGACGCCGATTCCGAACTGGCAATCTTGACAGAAATCGATACCACCGAATTACGCATTGAAATGATTCCTGATATCGTAAGTCACCTTCAGGAAACGGCAGAGCAACTTCAGAAAAAAGCGGAACTTTGTCAGAATAAAGCCGAAAATCTCCTTGCGAAAGCTGAAAATGCTTCGCCTAAATCAGCAGCTAAATATCAGAAGAAAGTGCAGAATTATCAGCATAAAGCAGAGAAATATCAGCTAAAGGCACAACGTCTTCTTGATAAAGCCGCCAAAGTGCTTGCCAAAGGGGAGTCGCTTTCGGCAACTGAATCAGTTGAGACAATTCAGGTAACCACTGATACTATCGCAGCTCCTGCCACTACGCTCTGACATTCATCTTCAATATTATATACCATAGCGCAGTGGAAGTAATTACGG
This sequence comes from uncultured Sangeribacter sp., assembly GCA_964622105.1. Classification (GTDB taxonomy): domain Bacteria; phylum Bacteroidota; class Bacteroidia; order Bacteroidales; family Muribaculaceae; genus Lepagella. The sequence goes on from CAZUNU010000135.1 coordinate 5,102, forward strand.
GTCAATGTAAATAAACTATTAAATAGCCTTATTTTGTATTTTTTTATTTGTGGGATGTGGGTCAGTCAGACTGCCCCACATCCCATAAATAGTATATTACTATAAGCATTGGTAATTCGTATTGCCCCCTTTTATCCAAGCAATTAATGAAAGCGTTGCAATCTATAACCCATCTATTTGGCAATCTCCTCTTTTTTCATTAATTTTGTACGTTTTTAAGATTATAAGCCTGATTATATGGGATTCTTTAAGAAACTGTTCTCCAAAGAGAAGAAAGAGAAGCTCGACACCGGTCTTCAGAAGACAAAAGAGGGTGTGTGGGGTAAGATTACACGTGCCGTAGCCGGAAAAAGCAAAGTTGACGATGATGTGCTCGACAATCTTGAAGAGGCCTTCATAACCAGCGATGTCGGAGTGGACACGACTCTTAAAATCATAGAAAGGATTCAAGACCGTGTCGCCCGTGATAAATACGTAGGTTCAGATGAACTTAATTCCCTTCTTTGTGAAGAAATAACCGATCTTCTTGCTCGTCCGGAAGACACTGAGGTGCTTGACGATTTCGAAATCAAGAAAGGTGGTGATCCTTATGTCATAATGGTCGTAGGTGTCAACGGAGTCGGCAAGACCACTACGATCGGTAAACTTGCAGCACAATATAAGAAAGCGGGCAATAAGGTAGTGCTCGGAGCGGCCGACACTTTCCGTGCTGCTGCGATTGAACAGCTCGACATCTGGGGAGAACGCGTAGGCGTACCCGTTGTGAAACAGAAAATGGGAAGTGATCCGGCTGCCGTGGCATTCGACACTCTTTCAAGCGCAAAAGCACAAGGAGCTGATGTAGTGATAATTGATACAGCAGGACGTCTGCACAATAAAGTAGGCTTGATGAATGAGCTTACAAAAATCAAAAACGTCATGAAGAGAGTGGTGCCCTCGGCTCCACAGGAGATTCTCCTCGTGCTTGACGGCTCTACAGGCCAGAATGCCTTTGAGCAGGCCCGACAATTTGTAGCTGCAACTGAGGTGAACGCACTTGCAGTAACTAAACTTGACGGCACGGCAAAAGGCGGCGTGGTGATAGGTATCAGCGATCAGTTCAAGATTCCCGTGAAATACATAGGCATTGGAGAAGGTATAGATGATCTTCAGATTTTCCGTCCGGAAGAATTTGTGCGTTCACTCTTCATGCCCGGTGATAAATGAATTAGAATCAGATGATCAAGAAGAATCATATTGACATTATTTCAATGGGCTGCTCCAAGAATCTAATAGATTCGGAGCGGCTCATTAAGCAATTGAGCGCTAAGGGTTATGAAGTCTCGCACGACCCCGAAGATCCCCACGGTGAATACGTGGTGGTGAATACGTGCGGATTCATAGCCGACGCCAAGGAGGAATCCATCAGTTCGATCCTTGAGCTTGGCGAGCGCAAGAACGACGGCGAGATTGGGAAACTAATCGTGATGGGCTGTCTTTCCCAGAGATATATGGATGAATTGAAGGAGGAGATTCCGGAAGTAGACGTGTGGTATGGAAAATTTGATTGGAAAAATTTCATAACCACCCTTCCCGATAAAACTGCTTCTGAAGAGACTCCAAAGCCTTGGGAGCGCATTCTTACCACTCCCCCTCATAGCGCTTATCTGAAAATATCAGAAGGATGCAACAGATTCTGTGCCTTCTGTGCTATACCCATTATTACAGGTCGCCACACTTCACGCCCGATAGAGGAAATATTGGAGGAGACACGTCAGCTTGTGAGCGAAGGGGTGAAAGAATTCAACGTCATAGCGCAAGACCTTTCTTCTTATGGCACTGACCTTTATGGCCGTCATGCACTTGCAGAGCTGATCGACCGAATGGCAGACATTGAAGGCGTTGAGTGGATCAGACTTCATTACGCTTATCCATCTGATTTCCCTATGGACATTCTGGATGTAATGGCTCGACGTGAGAACGTATGCAATTATCTAGACATAGCTCTGCAACACATTGCAGATCCCGTGCTTGCCAATATGAGAAGGCATATAGATAAGGAAGAAACACTGAAACTTCTTGAGAAAATCAGGGAGAAAGTGCCCGACATTCGGATCCGAACCACTCTAATGACAGGTTTTCCGGGTGAAGGAGAGAAAGAATTCGAAGAGCTGAAGGAATTCGTGCGCACCCAGAAATTCGACAGAATGGGCGCATTCGCCTATTGCCAGGAGGATGATACGTTTGCAGCTAAAAATCTTGATGATTCCATACCTGAAGAAGTGAAGCAACGTCGCCTCGATGAAATCATGGAAATTCAGGAAGGGATAGCTCTTGAACTTAACGAAAAAATGATAGGCTCTCGCCAGAAGGTGCTGATCGACCGGATAGAAGGAGGAAAAGCATACGGGAGAACCCAATATGATTCACCGGAAGTTGACCCGGAGGTGATAATTGATAACGATAATCTGAACCCCGGTCAATTCGTAGAGGTTGAAATCACGGAAGCCTATCCTTTTGAATTGATTGGTAAAGTAGTGAACCCTGAGCAAGAAAACTGATAGAATATGGGAATCAGATTTGAATACGGAGCCAGAAAAGCTACCAACGGACCTGTGATTTTCTTTTCCGATCCTGTTTCTGAAGTGAATCTTCAAGATGAGATACGCGGTGCCATTGAGAGCAGGCTCTGTTTCTATGCCTACAGGATGCCGGACGACATGATGGTGAGCTTCGGCAGTTCGGAAGCCGCTATCGAAGGAATAGGACAACCCGGTTTTTTAATAGCCCCTTTTCAACCGGGAGAACGAATTTATACCATTCCATATGCCTCCGTGCCGAGATCAACAGCTCAGGAACAATTTCCTTTTCCGGAGAAGTCAACTCCGAGAAACGCTTATATCGAAGAGGTTGAGAAAATCATTAAGTTGATCAGCGGGAACAACGACAGTAAGATTGTGGCCGCAAGAGTGAAAGTTGAGTCAATGCAGACCGACGTAGCCGCCACATTCATGCGGTTGGT
>CAZUNU010000136.1:0-8031 GCA_964622105.1 uncultured Sangeribacter sp.
TGCGGAAATGTGACTGCTATTTTTGTGCTCGGAAATGGGCGGTGGTGGGGTGTATCCGGTGAGTGAGGTATTTTTGCGGGCGGTACAATAGAATACGAGGAAATATTACTGGACAGGGCGGATCACAACTAAAACGGGCGTAGTGCATGAGTTCGGGTATGATGACATCCTGAAGGGCAGCGGATATATTAGCCGCCAGTGCTGCGGTTCCAATGAGATGGAACTGGGGACGGTGTATGCGGCGGAAATGGGAATTACGCTGTTTTCGCAGATTGACAGATACACACTGGAAGATGCGGTGGTGGAACTGTTTTATCATCTGAGGCTGGCTGATAGCTCCTATGAGACGGTGCCGATGGGTGTATTTGAAATATCAGAGGCGAACAGGACGGTGAAGTGCCTGGAGATCAAGGCGTATGATTACATGCTGCGGTTTGACAGGGATTTCAACGGATTTGAAACTGTGGGGAATTGCTATGATTTCATGGAACTCTGTTCTAAAGCCTGCAAGGTGGAACTGGAGCAGGACAGGGCGGTGATCGAGACGATGCCGAACGGTTCTGAAATGCTTTCCATTTACACGGAGAACGGCAATGACATTGAGACATACCGGGATGTGCTCTACTATGTGGGACAGGTTCTGGGTGGGTTCTGGATCATAAATCGGTCAGGGAAACTGGAACTGAAAAAATGGGGCATTGAGCCGGTGGTGACCTTCGGGAGCAGGCACAGGTTTTCTTCCAGCTTTTCTGATTTTATTACCAGGTACACGGCGGTGAGTTCCACGAACATGAAGACGGAGACAGCGGAATATTACCATCTGGATCCGGATGATGGATTGACAATGAATTTGGGCGTCAATCCGCTTCTGCAGTTTGGGGTGGACGAGACGAGGCGGCAGTTATGCGAAAATATCCTTAACGATGTGGCGGTCATCAATTATGTGCCGTTTGATTCGGATACTATTGGCAATCCTGCTCTTGATTTGGGGGATGTGCTGCGGTTCTCGGGCGGTCAGGCGGATGCCGGGAAACTGTCAGCAGTCACTTCCATGCAGATAAAGATTGGCGGCAGGCATACCCTTAGGGGCGTTGGGAAGAATCCGAGACTTGCAAGGGCGAAGAGCAAGAATGACAAGAACATATCGGGGCTTTTGAACCAGATTGAGGAAAATAAGGCTGCCGGAAAGATAGGGATTAAGACATTCACAAACGCCTCCGCATTCACCGTGGCGGAAACGGATGTGAAGATCATTTCCGTGGAGTTTGCGGCAAGTGAGGAAGAGATGGCGCAGTTCTTTGGCTCCGTCATTTTGGATGTAAATGCGGACGCAAGGGAGATGTCGGCTACGGCGAGGGGCGATATTTTAATTCCGTCCGTGGAAGTGGATGCCCTGTCGGAGAATGGGGCAGAAGCTGTTAGCGGGGCAGGGGTTGAAAATGGTGACGGGGAAAAAGCGGAGGCCATTGGCCGCACGAAAGAGCAGACGATTTCCCTGGAGATTCCGGTCATCTGGAATGAGGACGGCGAGGCGGCGGTGCATTTTACATTTGAGTTCAATGATGCCGTCATCGAGATACACCAGCCGGAAGAGACCTGGCATTCCGGGAAGCATACCATTTTCCTGTATTACCCGGTCGAGGGGCTGATACCGAATTTCAGAAACATTTTCAATGTTTACATGAGATGCACGGGCGGTACTTCCCGGATTGATGTGGGCGGCTGTCTGGCGGGCATCATGGGCCAGAGCATGGGCGCAGGGGAAGCCTGGGATGGGGAGATCAAGGTTGAGGAATACATTAAGAAGCCGGGCATCGGCACGGTGCTTAAGATGAGGGAGTCTGCCGACAGTGTTTCTTATGTTATTGATGAGACTGTGAAGAGGGATTACAGCGATATGTTCACGCACAGATTTGGGATCGGCGCTTTTGCGATGCCGGTGGAAACGGAGGATTGAAATGAAGCTGCATGGGAATATGGTCATAGAGTTAACTGATGAAGAGACAGGGGTTGTGGAAAGGGTTGAAGAGGAAAATATGGTGACGAATGTTGTGAACCACATTCTTGGGCTGAACCCGATGGGGATTTTTTACAATGTGGCGGGACAGTATGACACACACTTGCAATGGAACAGCGAGATGCTGCCGATATGCCCGAACATGATAGGCGGCATCCTGCTTTATTCGGATGTGCTGACGGAGGATGCGGATAATATTTATCCGTCAACAAACAGGCTGCCTGTGGCTTATGCGAGCAATGATGTGAATGCGACGGCGAATGTGGCGAGGGGGAGCCTGAACCTGACGGAGAGCAAGGCCTTGGATAACGGGTACAGGTTTGTCTGGGAGTTCACGCCGAGCCAGGGCAACGGGACGATCGGGGCGGTGGCATTGACGAGCGCAAAGGGCGGAAAGAACGCATACGGGGGCGGGGAAGCGTCTAACACGGCTTTTTTGCAACTGATGGAAACGAGGCTTGAAAGCCAGAGTGAGGATGAGCTGGCGGAGCTGTACAGCGTGGTGGAGGTGGATTTTGAGCATGATCTGATGTACAGCCTGACCTATCAGGATCAGTCGGTGATTTTGAAGAAAAAGAGACTTCCGGTGTTTACAGTCGGGTTGAATGAGAGGCTGGATGATACGACGGCCACATTGCTTGAGGAAGAGGTCATCCATTGCAATACGTTCCATTTTTTGGGGAGTTATACGCCTTATGGTGATTTTCTGGATGGTCATGACGGCTATTGGTACGGCTTTTCTAATCAGGCGAATTCATCCGGGAATGCGACGGTGTACTGGATCAGGATTAAGAAGAGCGACCACAGCATGACGGAGGGCGTGTGGACGCTTTCCAATGTGCAGATGAAGACGATAGGCTCATTCAAGGTTGATACTTATGTGCAGAGGTCGATAAGGGGCGTTATCAGAAACGGGTATCTGTATATCGGGGCTTACAATGATGAGGGGATTTACAAGATAAATTTGAGCAATGTGGCGGATGTGACATTGATTCCGTTGGGTTTTGCTTCGGCGAACAGGCCGCTGGGAAGCAGCACTGGTACCTGCACAAATTATCTTGCAATGGTGAATGACCTGATCATTGCCTATGACTATATGGTGAAGCCGGATGATACTGTGGTGCAGACCGCAGGCAATTACAAGTTCAATTACATTGCCACGCCGCTGTTCCAGTATAAGGAATTCGTGTTCTTCTGGGGTGGGAATTACGGTTCGGATTACCGGATGGCTTACCTTGTTACGCCGTATCTGGCGAGCATCAACAACCTGAGTACGGCGGTGGTGAAGAATACGGATAAGACGATGAAGATCACTTATGAGCTGACGGAACAGGAAGAGACGGCGGAATAGGAAGTTTGAAAATTTAATGTTTGGTCACTGAGGGGTTTATGCCTGGGCATAGGCTCCTTTTGTTATGCAATTTTAGGAAAGCGAGGATGAGGATTATGAAAGAATTTTGGAATGTGGTGCAGATGTTTTTTGCGGCGGTAGGAGGCTGGCTTGGGTATTTTCTGGGTGGATGCGATGGGTTGCTTTACGCATTGGTGGCGTTCGTGGTGATCGATTACATTACGGGCGTGATGTGCGGGATCGCCGACAGGAAGCTGAATTCCGAGGTGGGATTCAAGGGGATTGCGAAGAAGATACTGGTCTTTCTGCTTGTGGGGATTGCGAATATCCTGGATGTGAATGTGATCGGAACGGGGAGCGTGCTTCGGACGGCAGTAATTTTCTTTTACATTTCCAATGAGGGCGTGAGCCTTTTGGAGAATGCGGCGCATTTGGGACTGCCGGTGCCGGAGAAGATGAAAAAAGTGCTGGAGCAGCTGCATGACAGGTCGGATGAGGATGAGGCTGTGTCCGGTGATGACGGGAAAGGCGGTGCCGATTGATGAAACTGGTTGAGAGTATTATGACGAAAAATCCCTGCTATACGGCGGGGAAAAAGATAACTGTAAAAGGGCTGATGCTTCATTCTGTGGGCTGTCCGCAGCCGAAGGCATCAGCCTTTATCAATTCATGGAACAGGGCGGATTATACAAGAGCCTGCGTGCATGGCTTCATTGACGCAAATGACGGGACGGTGTACCAGACTCTGCCGTGGGGCTATCGCGGATGGCATGGCGGCGGTGCGTCAAACAATACGCATATCGGCGTGGAGATGTGCGAACCGCCCTGCATTACCTATACCGGCGGGGCAAATTTTGAGGTCACTGATAGGAAGCTGGAAGAGGCAAGGGGTTGTGCTAAAAGGACTTATGATGCGGCGGTGGAGCTGTTTGCGATGCTGTGCGGGAAGTTTGGGCTGAATCCGCTGGATGATGGAGTGATTGTTTCCCATGCGGAAGGGTATAAGAGGGGGATTGCGTCCAATCACGGGGATCCGGAGCATTTATGGCGACAGCTGGGATTGGGTTACACGATGGACGGGTTCCGAAGGGATGTGAAGAAGGCGATGGTCGGTTCGGATTCGGATGCTGTGGCCGATGATGATGGCAGTTCTGGGGCAGGATTACAGGCAAGGGATTTGAAAGATCTGGATGAGGCGGATGTGATTGCAAAGGTAGGTACTTTGTTTGCGGCAGACCAGAGGAAAGGCGGCATTCTGGCATCCGTGTCTCTGGCGCAGTTTATTTTAGAATCCGGATACGGAAAATCAGAACTGGCGCAAAATGCCAACAATGTGTTCGGGATGAAGAAGGGCCTGTCCGGGAACACATGGGGTGGTTCTGTTTGGGATGGCGTGTCGGTTTACACGAAAAAGACTTCTGAATGGGATGGGAAAAAGAATGTGGAGGTCACGGCGGATTTTAGGAAATATCCTGATGTGGAGATGTCCATTGCTGACCATTCCGCTTATCTGCTCGGTGCCATGAACGGCAAGGTGAAGAAGTATGAGGGGCTGAAGGGATGTATGGATTATTGGAAAGCGGTGGAGATCATCAAGGATGGCGGATATGCCACAAGCCCGGATTATGTGGAGAAGTTGTGCTCTATTATTGAGCGATGGGAATTAACGAAATGGGATGTGAAGGATGCAGTTTCTGTGGCAGATGGCGGCGGGATGGCAAATGGAGATTGTCCGTTTCTGGTGAAGGTGAGTATTCCGGATCTGAATATCAGAAAAGGAGCAGGGACTAACACGGGGAAAACAGGGAAAGTCACAGGCAAGGGGGTTTTTACAATCACAGAGGTCAGGCAGGGCAGAGGTTCGGAGAAAGGCTGGGGCAGGCTGAAATCTGGGGCTGGGTGGATTGCACTGGATTTTTGTGAGAAGGTATAAAAGAATAGGAGAACGATGAAGCGGCATGGTGCATCCGAGTGGGGTGTGCTGTGCCGCTGTTTTATGTTGAATACGCAAAAAAATGGACACCATGATAGGTGCCCGTGCCCTTCGGCGTACAATCTATATTATGTCCTCAGACGTAATATCTTATTCGTTTTCTGTTAAGTAAATTCTACAATCATTCCGCTTGATTGTCAATGGATTTTTCTTGTAAAATTTTTAATTGCTGTTCTAACTCATGGATTTTAGCTTCTGTCTCGTCTTTGTCCTTCTTTAAGGTGTCAAAATCAGTTTGTAATTTATCATATGCCTGAATAAGATTTTGGTTCGCAGACCATTCCCTGTGAAACAGATGTTCCAAAAGGGTATTTTTTACTTCACGGAACAGCTGGGTTTCATCCTGCAGGCTGCAGGTCAGTTTTCCCATGGGTGAGAGGATTGAAGTCTTGGAGATGATTTTTGCGTTATTGATAATGAGCACACAGTCATGAGCAAAACCGTCCGAAGCACCAACTTTCCGATAATACCACTTTCCGCCCGGATGATCTGTCGGGTGATATGCCTGTGCCAGTTTGGATGATGAACTTGTGGCGGGGATGACAAACATGAGGTTGTTCCAGGTTTCCAAGACAAGAGCCGGATGTCCGTATGAAAGTTCCGGGGCATAGCATAATCCGAAATCAACCATCAGAATATCCCCGACGGAAATATTCTGGCTGTAAACATGTGTCTTCTTGTCCTGCCATCTGTTTAAGCTGTTTGTGATCATTGCCATTTCAGAGGCAGACCAGGCATCCACATCTGCGTTTAGGTTTGACATCAGATACAGATAATTGGCGAGAACATCACTTGTGTCCTTTGCCGGCTGGTTTCGATAGGCTGGATTTACAGCAATCTGCCCGAGCTTTTTATAATCAACTCTCATGTAATTTCCCCTTTGCTTGTACGTTATCTTTTTCCATTATAAAAAGTAAATATGAAAATAGCAAGTGCTTCTGTCGAAATATGTCAGAAGAGTTGGTTTTGGAAAAAGTTATATGAAAAACCGGAAAAACAGTATTCAGGGTACATAGACCTCCAGAAAGAAAGCCGGGGGTGTCTGGATGAGTGAGTTAAAGTGCATAGAACCAAATTATGGATTGCCTGATCGGAATGTGATGCTGAAAATGGAGCGCTGTGCGGAATTTTTAGCCCGCATGATAGGAAAATATGGGCGGGATGTATTGGAGGAGATTGAATCCGGAGAGTCAGAGGAAAAAGAGAATAAGGAATAATGATGGATGCTGCCGGTTATGTATGAGATAATCGGCACATTTTCTATGTCGCGGTATGCGAAAAAGCGATGCGCTTTCTGTATTTACTGGAGATTTCGGATAGATGCAGAATAAATAAAAAAGTTATTTTGGGGCGCTGACAAAAGGGAAATTTTCCGATATAGTAATTCTTGTAACAGACGGACGAACAGAAAGTGAGCAACCGAAAATGAAAAAGAAATGTTATATTTACACGAGGGTTTCCACGGCTGCTCAGATAGAGGGGTACAGCCTGGAGGCACAGACGGAAAGGCTGAGGGATTATGCGGCTTACAGGGAACTGGAAATAGCCGGGGAATACTGCGATGCGGGGAAATCCGGTAAGAGCATCAAGGGCAGGCCTGCATTCCGGCAGATGCTGGATGACATTGTAAGTGAGGAAGGTGGGATTTCTTTTGTCCTGGTGTTCAAGCTGTCAAGGTTTGGAAGGAATGCGGCGGATGTGCTGAAATCCATGCAGCTGCTTACGGATTATGGGGTTGACCTGGTATGTGTGGAGGATGCCATTGACAGTTCCACGCAGGGAGGGCGGCTTACCATGGCTATCCTGTCGGCTGTGGCGGAGATTGAGAAGGAAAATATCACGGTGCAGTTCCTTTCGGGAAAGATGCAGAAGCTGAGTGAAGGCGGATGGCCGGGCGGTCCGATTCCATACGGGTATAGGAACATCAATAAGAAGCTGGTCATTGAGCCGGGCGAGGCGGAGGTTGTGAAGCTGATATACAATCTTTATGGGCAGGATGGGATGATGGTCAATTCGGTGGTCAATTACCTGAATGGGCATGGCTATAAGAAAACTGTCAGAGATGAGCAGCGGCCATTCACTTTTGACATGGTAAGGACGATTTTGGACAATCCGGTCTATTGCGGAAAAATTCTTTATAACCGCCGGACGAATGACAAGGCAGGGAAATGGAAGAAAAAGGATATTGTTGCAGTGGACGGGAATCATGAGCCGCTTGTCACGCCAAAGCAGTGGGATTTGGTGAGGATGAAGAGGGAGAAGCATAAAGGGCGAAGCAAAAAAACGGGAGATCCGGCGCGGATCAGTCTTCTGTCAGGGCTGGTCAAGTGCCCGAAGTGCGGCAGCGGGATGATCGCAAAGAAGAATAAGAGCGTCAACCATAACCATGGCGGATATTACAAAACTCTTTACTATTATGGCTGTAACAATAACAGGAAATGCAATGGCCGAGTATGTGATTTTAACCATACCTATAATCAGGAGAAGGTGGACGGCGCGGTTTTTGAGATAGTGAGTGGCCTGACGATGCTTCCCGTATTTCGGGAGAGGGTGCTGCACCATCTGGGAAATACGGATGTGAAAGAGAGTCTGGAGGCGGAACTGAAAATACTGAGGAAGACGATACGGTCAGAGGAGATGAAAAAAAGAAAACTTGGAGAAGATCTGGAT
>CAZUNU010000137.1:0-8012 GCA_964622105.1 uncultured Sangeribacter sp.
CGATGATGCAAACGGTTTCATAGACGTTACCGGTCTGTTCAGCCATCGCGATCATGTCGCGGGTCACAGTGTTGAGGGGAGCGTTTGTCTTTTTATAATCCATGACGGAGTATGTATAAGTTAAGGGTTGATGATTAAACTGAAAAGTGGAAAAATCCTTTTTTACTGGATTATTCCTGCACGTGCTTGCGGGCTATCTCATAAATATTGTCAGCTTCCTTACGGTTTTTCGAATCAGGATAGTTGTTGATATATGAGAAATATTCGTCTACCACATCGCGGTATCTGTCGGCCTGACGTTCGTTGACTGAAAGACGAGCTTCCTGATATTTCGACTTGAGAATAAGCAACTCGAAATCTTCGCGGAACTTTGAATATGGATAATCCTTGAGGGCATTCTGGGCCGTGATCACGGCAGCCTCATAATTATTGCCCATAAACATGCCGAGGTTGTAGTAGAGTTGTGCGTTCTGGAGCTCTTTGAGGGTAAGCTTGTCTTGCATCTCGAATATCGCATTCTGTGCAATTGTCACACGGTCGCTTTTAGGGAAATAGTCAAGAAAACCCTGAAGCTCTTCAATAGCTTTTATTGTCTGCGACTGGTCAAGCTGTGGATCGGGAGAATCGAGATAGTATCCGTAGCCGGAATAAAATCTTGCGAGCTCGGCATATTTGCCACGTGGATAGCGGGAATAATATGTCTTGAAATAGACTCCGGAGTTAAGGTAATCCTTATTCTCATAATGCGACATCGCAAGGAGGAAGAGCGCCTCTTCACCGTTCGGACCACCACGCAGAGGTGTGTAGACTGTCTCGAGCACAGTAGCGGCCTGAGTGTATTTACGTTGATCGAATGCACGTTTTGCATAATCGAAACGATAGTCTACGTCTTTGCTCTTCAATACCTTATTATACTCTCCGCAGGAGGAGAGGAGAAGGAAGAGTGGTATGATATATAGGAATTTACGCATCTATTTTACGCTTTGAGGTGCAAAGTTAATAATAAATCTATTAATTTGAAATCAAATTCGTTGTATATTTAGAATTATTAACAATAAGTTGGCATCAATAATTAATTTATACTAATCCTCTGAGCTTACTTAAAAAACTTCAGTCTCGGGTTATTTTACCAAGATATCTGCATAGTTGCTGCCATTCGAGACAGACAGTTTGGCAATACGGGAAATTTTAACTAACTTTGGGGTCTTATTTGTATTGGATGTTGGAACCCTTCCTAAAGTGAATTGTTTTTCAATTGGATAAGGATTCAACATCATAAAAGACAAAGTTTTGAAAAATACAGACCAACCGCAGAAGTCGGGAAACAACGGCTTTATCTCGCGTCATCCTATTCTGGCCAATGTGCTTGTAATATTTCTGGTGGCTATCTTAGGTATCTGGATAGTCTATTTCTCACTGCAGCTTTTCACGAAGCATGGTGAGAGTGATGTCGTACCTAAGGTGGAGAACATGTCGTATACCCAGGCTATTAACGTGCTTCATCAACATGGCTTCAGAGTTGATATACGCGACTCTATATATAAGGATGATATCAAACCCGGTTTTGTGATCGAGCAATTCCCACGCTCAGGTTCTCGCGTGAAACCAGGGCGCAAGATTTTCCTTTATATCAACGCTGTGCATCCTAAGGAAGTGGTGATTGACGATGACAATAATCCGCGTGAGGATGCTCTCAAGAGTTTCTCCTTCCGTCAGGGTATGGCCCGCCTTGAGGAGCTCGGTTTCAAGAATATAAGGGTTGTGAAGGTGTTGGGCGACAACGACTGCATCGTGAAGATCACTGCCAACGGACGAGTGGTGAAGAAAACTCAGAAAGTGCCTCTCAATGCAAAAATCGTGGTGGAGGTTTACGACGGACGTCTCGGCGAGTTGAGGGATTCATTGCAGAACGAAGAATATCTGAGATACGTGACAGAGTCTGAGCCTACCGACTATGAAGTAGAGACTACGGAAGAGATAAAGGTAGATCCTCAGCCGGAAACCAAGACAGAGCCTGACGAGCAACCGGATGTGAACGATCCGATGTTTCAATGATAGCAATAACTTCAAATTAAGGACAACATTATAGCACAAAATGGCTGAGTTAGAAGATCCGATTGAAGTGTCGCCTGAAGAGGTGGAGGTTGACGAGTCTTCAGAGGTTGACGAGCCTTCATACATCACCTCTGACGGTAGGGAAATGTTTGAGCATTTCCGATTTGTAGCCGACAAGGGCCAGCAGATGATAAGGGTCGACAAGTTTCTTGTTGACCGTATGGAAAAGACATCACGCAACCGTATCCAGCAGGCTGCGGATGCACAATGCGTGATTGTAAACGGCAAGCCCGTAAAGTCAAGCTATAAGGTGAAGCCCAATGACGTTGTGAGCATCGTTATGGATCGCCCGCGTTATGAATTCGAGATTATTGCAGAAGACATCCCCCTCGATATCGTTTATGAAGATCCTTATCTCCTTGTGGTGAATAAACCGGCCGGACTTGTGGTGCATCCTGGCCACGGCAATTATCATGGCACTCTCGTAAACGCCCTTGCTTATCACTTCAAGGATAATCCGGATTATGACGTGAGTGATCCTCGACTCGGTCTGGTGCATCGTATCGACAAGGATACCTCGGGGCTTCTCGTGGTAGCCAAGACTCCGGAGGCAAAGACTCATTTGGGCAATCAGTTTTTTCATAAGACCACAAGAAGGGAATATGTGGCCGTTGTATGGGGAGATTTCAAGGATGATAAGGGTACGATAATAGGCAACATAGCGAGAAATCCGAAGAATAAACTGCAGATGTGTGTCACGGGTGATCCCGAAATAGGCAAGCACGCGGTTACGCATTATGAAGTGGTGGAAAGATTCGGTTATGTCACCGTGGTGAAATGTGTGCTTGAGACTGGGCGGACACATCAGATCAGGGTACATATGCTCAGCGAGGGTCACCCTCTCTTCAATGATGCACGTTACGGAGGCGACAAGATACTAAAAGGCACAACCTTCGCCAAATATCGTCAATTCGTAGAGAATTGTTTTGCCATTTGTCCGCGACAAGCGTTGCATGCCAGAACTTTAGGATTCGTGCATCCGGTTACGGGTGAGCAGATGGATTTTGAAGTGCCGGTGCCGGAAGACATGACTACCCTAATCCAGCGCTGGCGCGACTATAGAAGCGGCTCCTGAAGCGGGTTGAATGCCCTGTATTGAAAAACTGCCGCAAAAAAGTTAAAACATGCTTCATCCTCTAAAAAAGAATCAAACAATAGGGGTAAGGAAAGAGGAAAAAAGGAATTTTACTTTCTGAATTGTTTTTATAATTGGGAGTTTCGCATTAACTTTGCAAATGTGAAAGAATCTCTCCGCCTTAATTAATTATCTATGCCTGAAAAAAAGACATTGACCCGGAAGGCGGCTACAAAAATTTAGACATAATGAGTCAACAAGATTATAATTTCAGCGATATCGCTCCTTATGAGGATTCAGAATTTCAGGAAAAAATGAAGCAACTCGTAAAGGAGCCGGGATTTCTACATGCAATAAAATATACGATGCCACCGGAAGATGTTCCGTCCCTGATTGAAGAATTACTGAAAATCCGCACCAAGCATGATTTCCAGAGTCAGGTGATGTTTCCGTTTCTTGAGATGCTGGCGAAGACCACTACTTCAGGCATCACATTGGGTGGCGTAAAATATCTCAACCCGTCTGTCAGCTATGCCTACATCACAAATCACCGTGATATAGTGCTCGACGCCTCGTTTCTTAATCTGGCATTCCTCCGTAGGGGCTTCCCGACTTCGGAAGTGGCCATAGGCAACAATCTTTTGATTTATGACTGGATTACGGATCTTGTGCGCCTCAACAAGAGCTTTATAGTGAAGCGCAACACGGGGCTGCGTGAAGGCCTTGAAGCAGCAAAGAAGCTGTCGGCCTACATTCATTATTGCATTCTGGAGAAGCATGAATCAGTCTGGATCGCTCAAAGAGAGGGCAGGGCTAAAGACAGCAGCGACCACACACAGGAATCGCTTGTGAAGATGCTTTCTATTGCCGGTCAGGGTTCTTTCATGGACAAGATAAAGGAGATCAATATCATGCCTGTGTGCATCTCTTATGAATACGACCCAAACGATTATCTCAAGGTGAGGGAATTCCTGATGAAGCGTCGTGACCCTGATTTCAAGAAATCGCAGCGTGATGACCTTTTCTCGATGGAGACTGGCCTGATGCAGTTCAAAGGCAGAGTACATTTCCAGCTCACGCCACGCATCAACAGCAAACTCGATCAGATCGGCGACTTCTCCGACAAGAACCATGCAGCCAAGCATGTCGGGTGTCTCATAGATCAGGCTATACATAGAAGTTATGAGATATTCGAGATCAATTATGTTGCTTTCGATCTTCTTCACCATACCGATCGCTTCGCCCGTAAGTACACCGATGAGAAAAAGGAAGAGACAATAGCATATTTCAACCGTCAGCTTGATAAAGTTGATGCCCCCGACATAACTCCGGAGGAGCGCGAATACATGTGGCAGATGATTCTCACTATGTATGCCAATCCTCTCCGCAACAAGTTACGTTCACTCCTCGGAGGAATGGAGTGACAATAAATTATTATTAATCTTATGAGAATACCGGTCCTGATGATGATCATCATGCTTTTGGGAAGTGTGCTGATCGATTTATATATTACATTTGATATACGCCGGAGCACGAAGAGAAGCATCTGGTGGAAATTATATGCGGTGAGCGCTGTGCTATGCATAGGGTTTATCATATTTGTGCTTTGTCTGCCACGCAGATCCGAATCAAACGATATTCTGCCGGTGATGTGGATGCTCTATTCCATTATTTCCGTATATGTGGCAAAGTTGATTTATGTGCTCTTCTCATTGTGCGGCAGGCTGGTATCTGTTTTCAGTAAAAGAGGGAAGCAGAGCCATGTGATGCAATGGATCGGATGCATAGTGGCTGTATTTGCATTTGCCTCGCTATGGTGGGGAGTAGGAGTGACGCGCCATAAGATTCAGGTCGTTGCTGTAGATATTGAGTCGCCTAAAGTGCCTCGTCCTTTCAATGGTTATCGTATAGCTCAACTTAGCGATCTCCATGTAGGCACTTGGGGTAACGACACAACATTCGTTTCAGCTCTTGTTGATTCAGTCAATAACCTGCATCCCGATCTCATAGTGTTTACCGGGGATATCGTTAACCGCCGCACGGAGGAGCTGAAACCCTTCCTGCCGGTTCTTTCCCGTCTTCATGCGCCCGACGGAGTGCTTTCCATTCTGGGTAACCATGATTATGGAGATTACGTGGATTGGGTTTCACCTGCCCATCGTGATGAAAATAACAGGCAGCTGGCCGAATATCAGAAAGAAATGGGCTGGGATTTACTCAACAACCGCAAAGTGTTTGTGGCACATGATAATGACAGCATCATGATTATCGGCGTGGAGAATATAGGTGATCCTCCATTTCCCACCTACGGTGATCTTGACCTGGCTTTGAGCCCATCACGCGATTCCGTTTATAATCAGAACGATCATCGGTATAAGATTCTTCTTACACATAATCCCGCACACTGGGATGAGTATGTGTCGCACCATACTAACATAGATCTGTCGCTTGCAGGCCATACTCATGCCATGCAGATGATGCTTAAGTTAGGCAAGTGGGTATGGTCGCCGGCCAAGTTCCGCTATGATCAATGGGGTGGTATGTATGACCGCCTTAATGAAAGTGGCCAACAGACTAACCTTTACGTAAACATCGGAAGCGGCGAGGTGGGTATGCCTTCAAGATTATTTGCCGCCTATCCGGAAATCACCTTGATCACTCTATACCATAAGGCTCAATAAATAAGATGGAGAATATTGTTGTCTGTCTTGGCTCTAATTATGGCGACAGACAGAAGAATGTAGCCGAGGCTCTTGAATGGGTCAGCGGCAAATTGACTGATGCACTCAATTCAGGCATCTATGAGACTCCTGCATTCGGCCATTCGGGTGGCCCTTATTTAAACGCAGTAGTGGAAGGGATGTATCCGGCGAGTCTGCTTGCGGATCTCGAGAAGGAGTGTAAGCAATATGAGCGATCTCACGGACGTGATGATGAAGCCCGACACAACAAACGTGTGCCTATTGATATAGATATAGTAAAGGCCGGTACCCGTATATTGAGACCGGCCGATTATACCTGTGAATTTTTTCGGAAAGGTTATCTTCTCATAACTGGTGGCGGCCTGTGATTCTCTGTAGGGGCATCGGGCTGCCTTGCTCCCGAATCTAATTTATTTTCAACGCCGAGTTGGCCACATCAGTATTTGGAGGCTCTGTAATAGAGATAAATGGCTATGATCAGAAAGACTACATTCGGAATCTCCATGGCAATGAATGGAGTTGTAAGACCGCTGATTGCAAAAGAGCTTGCTACGGTGGAGAAAAGAATGTAGCTGAAGCTGAGGCCAAGACCTATACCGATATTCAGACCCATACCACCTTTTACTTTCCTTGATGATAGCGACATACCGATAAGCGTAAGGATAAAGGCTGCGGCAGTAGCGGCTATGCGCTTCTCTTTCTCAATTTCAAAAGCCTTGATATTAGCCACACCTCTCATCTTCTGTTTCTCAATATATTCCGTGAGCTGTGGTGTAGTCAAAGTTTCCTGATCATCAACAGAAATCATGAAATCACGTGGCTCGAAGGGAATGATCGTATCGAGTTTGGTGCCACGTGTAATCTGTTCCTTCATGCCGTCGAAGTCACGGGTGATGTAATCAGAGAGTATCCAGTGATACATTCTTGTAGTGTCGTAGCGTGCTGCCTGGGCAGTAGTGCGCGACACCAGTTCCTGGCCATTGAATTTGTCAAGAGAGAAACGGTAGCCCGTTTTGTTGCGGTCTTCAAAACGCCCGATGTATGCCACCACACCCGGCGAAACCTGCAACTGCACGTTGATATTGCTCTCCGTCTTCTGGTTCTTGACGTATTTGTAGGTGTATGCTATACGCTTGATGTTGGTGGGCGGAATCAGGTAATTGCTCAGTACAAAAGTGAAAGCCGCGATGATTCCTGCTCCGATCATATATGGCTTGAGAAGACGCGCGAAGCTCACTCCACTTGATAATATGGCTATGATCTCTGAATTGCCTGCGAGTTTCGACGTAAAGAAGATCACGGAAATGAATACGAAGAGCGGCGCGAAAAGATTGCCGAAGTAGGGGAGGAACGAAAGGAAATAATCGAATATAGTTTCCTTAAGCGGCGCACTTAGGAAAGCATCGAGTTTCTCGGTTACGTCAAACATTGCAGCCACCGCAAGGATAAGAGCTGTGGAGAGGAAGAACGTACCGAGGAATTTCTTAAGAATATATCTGTCGAGTATGGTGATGCGGAATGGATTTCCCCATCTCCATTTTTTTGCCTTGTTCACTGAGTCTTTCTTGACCACAGTGACAGCTTCCTCCACCACTTCTTCCTGCTGTGAAGAGGAATCTGTTGAGATCCCGGCATCGGTTGCCGGATTAGGAGCAAGTTCCTCGGGGTGTATATCTTGGTTGTCTTTACTCATATTGAAGGGTAGGGTAAATGATTGGTCAGAGACGGCGGGTAACTTTTTCTACCATTTCGGTTTTCCAGCTCTTGAAATCACCTGCCACGATGTGGCGACGAGCCTCTTTCACAAGCCAAAGATAGAAAGCGAGGTTGTGGATAGAGGCGATCTGCATACCGAGCAATTCCTGACTTACGAAAAGATGGCGCACGTATGCTTTGGAATAGACCTGATCCACCCAGGCAGTGCCGTTTTCATCCAGTGGCGAGAAATCGTCGGCCCATTTCTTATTGCGCATGTTCATGATGCCGTTTTGGGTGAAGATCATTCCGTTGCGACCGTTGCGTGTAGGCATCACGCAGTCCATCATATCCACTCCGCGGTCAATTGCTTCGAGAATGTTAGCCGGAGTTCCCACACCCATCAGATAGCGTGGTTTGTCGGC
>CAZUNU010000138.1:0-7974 GCA_964622105.1 uncultured Sangeribacter sp.
AGATGTTTGAGTCTCCGCTTGGATGCTCGATACTGAAGCGGGCGCAGGAAAAAGGACTCGCGGAGATTGTGGTGCACAATCTCCGCGACTATACTCTTGACAAACACCGTAAGGTTGATGATTATCCTTTCGGTGGAGAGGCGGGAATGGTGATGAAAATCCAGCCCGTTGAAGCGTGCATAAATGCGTTGAAGGCCCAACGGGACTACGATGAGGTGATCTTCACTTCTCCCGACGGCGAAACTTTCAACCAGAAAATGGCCAACCACCTCTCGATGTCGGGCAATCTCATAATTCTCTGCGGGCATTACAAGGGTATCGATTATCGCATACGCGAGCATCTTATCACAAAAGAGATTTCAATAGGCGACTATGTGCTTACCGGAGGCGAGCTCCCCGCCTTGGTCATGACCGATGCCATAGTGCGCCTGATTCCGGGAGCCATAGGCGACGAGCAGTCGGCTCTCTCTGATTCTTTTCAGGATAATCTTCTTGCGCCTCCTATATATACACGTCCGGCCGACTACAACGGCTGGAAAGTGCCTGACATCCTTCTGTCAGGACACGAGGCAAAGATAGACGAATGGCGCTATGAGCAAAGTCTTGAGCGTACCCGCCGTCTGCGTCCTGACCTTCTTGAATGATTCCCACCACTTTCCACCACATCAGGAAAGCATTGCAGAAATTGACGACTCTGATAATATACATGAATAAGGCGCGACTTTCGGTCGCGCCTTATCGGCTTTAAATGAATTTTGGTTGTAGGGTAAATTATAAATGGGGATAAAATCCAATTAAATTAATCTTAAAATTTATGGGGTGAATTATCTATAATCTTTAAGGACATTCTGGAGACGTTTGCGGGCAAAGAAAATTCTGCTTTTCACGGTTCCCAACGGAAGTCCCATATGTTCTGCTATTTCACTATATTTATAACCTTGCACATACATAGTAAAAGGAACGCGATAATCTTCGGAAAATTCTTGAATGGCTGAGGATATCTCTTTTGCGGCAAAACTTCCTTCCGGTGTGGAGAATCCTGATTCCTGTGAAAGATTAAGATGGTATAAGTCTTCCGATTTATCTATTACCGTAGCACTTCTTACTTGACGTCTGTAATTGTTAATAAAGATATTGCGCATTATGGTGAAGACCCAGCCCTTGAAATTGACATTGTCAACATACTTGGATTCGTTGTCAAGCACTTTTAAAGTTGTGTCCTGCACCAGATCCTGTGCGGTTTCTTTACTTGTTGTTAACTGGTAAGCGAAATTTAAAAGGTTACCTTGTAATCCGAGTAATCTCTGTTTGAATGTAACTGAATCTGCCATTGTTGTATAGTTTTAAAAGTGGTGATCGGTAAAACCATTTTTTAAGTGGCTTTATCCTTAAATTAATTGGTTATATCTCTATAACAACATTCGCGAAAAAGTTATCATGATAAAATTAAAAAAATCCGAATTTTTTTGAAATTTTTTCTCCGGGCTGTTTAATGTCGGTTTTTTATGCCTTTACCTGCCATTTTGACGCCTTATTGTTTATGATTTGATCAGGAGGGAATCGTGGATTTTCAACAGATCAGATCTGACAGACTTAAATCTTAGTTGTATGAAACGCAGGGCCACACCTTTTTTATCGAGATTTTTACGTTGTGTGGTTGGTGTGTGACCGGCTGGTTTTAGTAAATGAATGTTTGTGGGAAATGCAGCGGGGATGGGGTGCTTAGTTAAATTTTGAAAAAATATACACCTCAATGATGTCTGTATGGCATTTAATCACTAATTTTGTGGCTGATAATACTACATTTCAAAAACGACTGACAAGTGAGTAAGACTGTTAAGAAAGCGAATTTCTGGATCAGACGACGCTCTCACCTACCTGTGATAGCGATCGGCTCTCTTATGGTGATGCTCCTGCTGGTGAACGATGACACGTCATTGTCTCAGAATATGGAATATCAGCGTCAGATTAACGAGCTTACGGATGCTATTGCGGAATGTCGCGATTCAGCCGCCTATTACAGGCAGCAGCGTGAATCGATCATCCGTGGAACAGGCAGCCTGGAACATCTGGCCAGAGAGAAATTCCATATGCAGCGTCCCTCGGAGGATGTCTTCATACTCAAATGACAGTGTGTATATAATGAAAAGTTCTTCCGTAAGGCCCATTGCGGCCATCGATAAAAGATCTCGACTCGCGGAGGGGGCGGCCACAGGCGGTCTTCTCCTTATCTGCGTGTCGCTTGTGGTGCCCTTTTTTGCTTCTTCCGATTTTGCTCTCGCCTCTGCCCTTAAATGGGTGTATGCCGCCGGTGCTCTTATATATACGGTGGCAAGGGTGGTTGGGGCAAAGGTGCCCGGCGATTCTCTGAGAATGCGCCGTCTGCGCAGGATGGAGTTCTGGGGTGGAGTTGCCTTTATGGTAGCCGCCGCTTTCTGGTTTTATTCCGAAAATCATCTCGGCCCGTATGCGGGCATGTTGGCGCTTCTTCGCCAGACAATACTGTTTACTCTTGTAGGAGCCGCGATTCAGGTGATTGCCTCATGGATGATAGTGGCCCGCAGCAAGTCGGAGGCCTCCTCCGTAAGCGGCAGCCGCTCGGGAGCTGATAACAAAGAGGGTAAGAAAGGAGATAAACGATGAACAGACCAGACGATTTGCACCTGCTTACCATCGACCAAGGCAATTCTTCGGCAAAGGCGGCTGTCTGGATCGGAGAGCAGGAGATCACTTCGCATAGGTTTTTCTCTATGACGATAGAAGACTTGTTGCCCATGCTTGAGGAGTGGGGTGTCGACAGTTGCGCCTATTGCAGTGTAGGACATACCGACGCCAAATTCCTTGAGACGTTGCGCAGGATGCTCGACGGACGTCTTCTGGTGCTCACTCCTTCCACCCGTGTGCCTATCCGCATAGAATACGGCACCCGCGCCACACTTGGCAATGACCGTGTGGCCGCTGCCGTTGGAGCCGCAGGCCTTTTCCATGGCAGCGGTTCGCTTGTGGTGGATGCCGGCACAGCTGTGACTATCGATGTGGTCGATGCCGAGGGCACATTTGCAGGTGGCAATATAGCGCCGGGAATACGCCTGAGATTCTCCTCGCTTCATGAAGCCACAAGCCAGTTGCCTGAGGTGGAGGCGGAAGGTGAAGTGCCCTCTTTCGGCCATGACACTCGCACTGCCATACGGGCCGGTGTAGTCGGAGGGATGGTGAGCGAGATTGCCGACGCCTATTCACGCGCGGTGGCTGAATATGGTTGCCGCAGGATTATCCTTACCGGCAACGATGCTCCTCTCCTTTATACTTACCTTGAGAAGCGACACCTTCCTGTGGTGGCGGCTCCAAATCTCGTTGGGTTTGGCCTCGTGCGGATTTTCCGTTGCAATCCGGAGGAAGTATAAATAAAATAATAATGAACGCACTCCGGATCACACCGTATGCCGGATTAAAACAACAATAACGATATCCCGATATTATGAAAAGGATAAAAATGCTCCTGTTTGTCGCCGCGGCCACTGTCGCAGGTCTGCAAGCCCAGAATGTCAAGACTCCATATTCTATGTATGGATATGGTATTCTCGGCGACCGTGCCACTTCGATGCAGCGGCAGATGGGCTCTGTGGGTTATGCCATGAACTCCGGACGTCAGATCAATGTGATGAATCCTGCATCTTACGCAGCAATCGACTCCCTCACTTTTCTTTTCGACATGGGAGCCGACGTCACCATAATGCGTCAGAAGGAGTGGGATGCTACCCAATCAAAGTATGTAAAGCAACGTGCCACCGGTGGCGGCCTCGACTATATCACGATGCAATTCCCGATCTCCAAGTATTTGGGAGGCTCGGTAGGTTTGCTTCCGTATTCATCCGTGGGTTATGCTTTCGGTAAGGATATAAAATACGGAACTATGGAGAATCAGGGTTCCGGTGGTATCAATCAGGCTTATCTTGGCTTTGCCGGAAAGTATGCAGGATTCTCGCTCGGATTCAACGTGGCATATAGTTTCGGCAACATCATCAACGATGTGTATGCCACTCCCGAATCTGTAGGCCAGTCTCTTGTGGAGCACGTCATGGAGATCCGTGACTGGGACATCGTTCTCGGTGCTCAGTACACTGCCCGCATTTCGCGCAACGACCGTATGACAGTGGGCCTGACGTTCTCGCCCAAGAAATCTCTCCATGGTCGCACATGGGTCACCACCCAGGAACTTTCACAAAGTTCAGCTGTGGCCGATACGCTTGCCTATTCCAACATGGCAGGAAAGTATTTCACTCCTATGTCGCTGGGTGCAGGTGTCTCTTACCGTCATGAGCGCACTTCGAGCTGGATGGTGGAGGCCGATGTCACTTACCAGGAGTGGTCGAAAGCCGGCTATGCACCTCTTTACAAGAAAGGCACGGCACACGATGATGCCGACATGGTCTTTCAGGGTATGAAATTCAACAACCGCCTGCGCTATGCGGCGGGAGGTGAGATAGTACCTAAAATACGTGGCAACTATCTGGAGCGCATGACTTATCGAGCCGGCGTATTTTACACCGACGATTATCTTAACATAAATGGCAACCGCCTCCGTGAGGTAGGCGCTACATGCGGATTTGGCCTTCCTACCCCCGAGGGTAAGACAATGATCAACCTCGGTTTTGAGTGGAAACGTCGCTCGGCTTCACCGAAAAGCCTCATCACCGAGAATTATTTCAACATCACGGTGGGTATTAATGTAAACGAACTCTGGTTCTGGCAGCGTCGCATCAAGTAAGATGATAAGGGAAAGGAGGCAATGCATCGCGTCTGGCGGCAAGAATATGAGATTCGCCGGATTAGGTATAGTGGCTGTGCTGATCTGGTGCATCTGCATTGGAGGCTGCACCAAAGAGACTAAGATTGACGTAGCCGACAAGCTCAGCCCGAAGAGCATGCCTTCCATGGTGACGCATAATGTCAACACCCTGATCTCCGATTCGGGCGTGACACAATATAAGATTGTGGCTCCGGTCTGGTACGTCTACGATGAGGTCGACACTCCCTACTGGATATTCCCGGAGGGCCTGTACCTTCAGAAATTTGATCGCCAGTTTAATGTGGAGGCCACAGTCGCCGCCGATTCAGCCACTTTCTTCCGTATGCAGAAACTATGGAAGCTGGAAGGAAACGTTGAAATGACCAAAGCTCCGAAAGACCTCTTCCTTTCGCCACGTGTTTTCTGGGACCAACGCAGACAGAAACTCTATTCCGATACGTTTATACATATAGAGAATGCCACTCATGTGCTCGAAGGAACAGGGTTCGAGAGCAATGAGCGCCTTACAAAATACAGGATACTTCACCCGACAGGCATTTTCCCTGTCGACCGTAATAATCTCAAACCGGACAGATGACATTAACCACCGCCATAGTAGTGACTGTGATAGCCTTGATTCTCTCGGCCTTGTTCTCGGGGTCGGAGATTGCTTTTGTGCAGTCGAGCAAAGTGAGAATGGAGATAGATGCCGCCCGTGGGGGGATAATCGACCGTATCATACGCGGTTTCTCACGCCATGAGGAGATGTTTATCTCAACGCTGCTGGTGGGCAACAATGTGGTGCTCGTAATCTATGGCATAGCTTTCTCTGTCATTATCAATCCGATTCTTGAGCGATGGCTCCCATCGGAGGCACTGGTGCTCGTTTGCAACACATTGCTTTCTACGGGAGTGGTGCTCATTGCCGGAGAGTTTATGCCCAAGACGGCTTTCCGTATCAATCCGAACCTGATGCTCAGGCTGTTTGCCCTCCCTCTTTATATAATATATCTCGTGCTTTATCCGATAGCTTTGCTTGTGTCGGGAATCTCTGCGGGCCTTATGAAGCTTTTCGGACTGAAGAAGGAAGAGGAAACATCTGATCAGCTCACAATAGAGGAACTTGACGATTACTTGCAGAAGCAGCTTCATGACACAGCCAATCGGGATATGGTTGAGAATGAGGTGAAGATATTCCGCAATGCCATAGATTTCAAGGACACTGAGATGGGGGAGTGCATGATTCCCCGTAATGAGATAGTGGCCGTGGGTATCGACCATATCAACCGTGAGGAACTGATACGCAAGTTTATTGCCACAGGCTTGTCGAAGATCGTCGTTTTCAAGGAGGATATCGACGATGTGTTGGGTTATATACACATCTCTGAACTTTTCAACGTGAAAGAAGACTGGCGCGAGCATCTGAAACCGGTAATCTTCACGCCCGAGACCATGCTCGCCAACAAGATGATGCGCCGTATGCTTGCCGAAAAGCGTTCGATGGCGATTGTTGTGGATGAATTCGGAGGCACTGCCGGTCTGGCAACCTTGGAAGACCTTGTGGAGGAGATCTTCGGTGAGATTGAGGATGAGCACGATCGCAAGCGTTTATTGGCGCGTGAGACGTCTCCGGGTGTCTATGAGTTTTCAGGGCGTGCGGAGATTGAAAATATCAATGAGGAGTTTGGGCTTGACCTTAAGGAATCCGACACATACCACACTCTTGGTGGCTACATTCTTGATAATCTCGGAGCCCTTCCGGCTCAAGGCGACAGCTTTGAGATAGGTGACCTGCGCTTCACAATCCTGCGGATGTCGGCCACAAGAATAGAGCTCGTGAGGGTGGAGCGGATTTGATAATACCTCTTTATGCCTTTAAGATCAGGGTGTTTGTGGAAATCAGATGCACCATGATAGTAATTATTATTGGGGAAGACATTGAAAAGTGGAAGAGTTTTTCTAATATCCATAACATTTTTCCGAAATTCATTTGGAATTGATAAAACAATTTCTTACCTTTGCACTACAGTTAACAACTACAGTATAGAATTATTAAAACTAAACATCAATGAGCGGCAAGTCCACATTCAAAACGTCGGTACTTGGGATGCAGTCAAATCTTCTATCGTTCGCAATGAAGCTCACATTGAATAGAGATGAGGCTCAAGACTTGGTGCAGGATACCACCCTGAAAGCTCTTAACAATGAGGAGAAGTATGTAGACAATACAAACTTCAAGGGATGGATGCTCACCATCATGCGCAACATCTTTATAAACAATTACAGAAAAAGTGCGCGCGAGAATACCATGGTTGATTCAACCGAAGATTTGTACCATCTTAACTTGAAGCAGGACTCGGGATTCGAGACCCCTGACGGCGCCTATGCTGTAGGTGAGATTTCAACAATAATCGCCGGTTTTCCGAATGATTATCGTGAGCCTTTCAATCTGCATGTCGCGGGTTACAAGTATGAAGAGATTGCTGAAAAACTGGGTATGCCCTTAGGCACAGTCAAAAGCAGAATTTTCTTCACTCGCCAGCGTCTTCGTGAAATACTCAAAGATTATCGTTGAATGAGGAGGCATCCTGAAGTAGTTGGTTGCTCAAGGTGAAAATTTTCTTTTCGGCACGAGGCTTCTTCTTGACACGAGATTGATTTCTGGTAAAGTTTATTAGGAATAGTTTCATAAAAGGAGATATTTGGAGAAGAAGTTGAACGTCGGAAGATGATTTTTAAAAGGTATTTGAATTTATTTAGATGTCTTATTTGAGAAAATCCTATTAAGAATGCATGGATTAGCTCTGAGATTAACGTCTCAGAGCTATTTCTATATATGATATATCCCCATTAATCCGATCAATAAAAAACGGTTCAACGTAAAATTACGGTTGAGTAAAATTACGGTTGAAAAGAAAAAGAAATGATGAATTCCACTGTAGGGACATGGCGTGCCATGTTTTCATCAGTTCTGAATTCAATTCTTTGCCCGGCAGGCATGGTACGCCATGTCCCAACCTCTAAATAAAGCTATGGATTTAAATTGACCATGTATTTACAATGACCCGAAAAATCGGTTAGGAATATTAGTGGTCTCAGTTTGGTGGGAGGGTCCGATTGCCGCGTCCACGTGTCGTAGAATGGTAAAAAATCACATTCGGGAGGGTGAAAAAAGCAAAAAAAGA
>CAZUNU010000139.1:0-7960 GCA_964622105.1 uncultured Sangeribacter sp.
GATGACTCGGTTGAGTCATCGCCGCTACGATGTTATCTGAATTGCTTCACTTCGGGAAGATAGTCAAACCCGGCTTCAGAAAGCTTCGTTACTATATCATTCTCTTCAACTCCGAGCGACCTACACAGGTCGGATAGGGAGTCATATCCACCATCTCTCAATTTCATATTCAACATGCTCATGAGCATCACAGGATCAGAAGGTAAATTCATAATCAAATATTTTTTTAATCAATTTTATATAACACAATTGTCTAAAATCCGTCAGTAAGCATTAACTTTGTAAAATAATCTCCATTAACAACCAAACTGACACATGATAAAACGATTCACACTTCTTCTTTGTTGCCTCAGCATGGCCGTGGCAGGCGCCTTAGGCTGCACATCTGCTATTATAGGGGCAAAAGCGAACCCCTATGGGCGACCGCTCCTTTGGAAAAACAGGGACACCAGCACTATAGACAATAAGGTGGAATATGTTCCGGGCAAAGCCGGTGAACATTCCTATGTCGGACTGTTCAATGCAAATGACGCTACCTTGAAGGAGGCATGGATGGGAATGAACGACGCAGGGTTTGCCGTGATGAACACCGCTTCTTACAACATCAAGGATGACAAGGTGCCGGCTAAAAAAATGGACAAAGAGGGAATCCTTATGGCTAAAGCTTTGAAAACGTGCGCTACAGTCGACGACTTCGAGCGATTTCTTACTGATTATCCACGACCAATGGGTGTAGAGGCCAACTTCGGAGTTATTGATGCTTACGGCAACGGCGCTTATTTCGAGACCAACAACCATTCATTTGTGAGATACGACCTCAAGGATGCACCGGGCGACGTTTTGGTTCGCACTAATTACAGCCACTCCGGACGCGAGAATGAGGGGTATGGATTCGTACGCGAAGCTAACGCCTGTCATCTTCTACAGCCCTATATTGACAAAGCAGAGGTCACACCTGAGGTTCTCACGGAGACAGTGAGCCGCTCCTTCTGGCACGATATGAAGAAACATGACTACGCTCTCGGCCCCGACAAATGGGTGATCGACCAGGATTTTATTCCGCGTTACAAATCTACTGCTACAGTAGTCATAGAAGGTTGCAAGCCTCTGGCCGATGGTGAGAAACCGGATGCTGATCTTATCGCAAATCAATATATAATGTGGACAGGCCTCGGGTATTCACCTTGTTCGGAAATTGTACCGGTATATTGTAAGCCAGATGGCGTGCGTGAGGATCTACGCGGTACTGGCCACAACGGCCATTCTCCGATGGGCGATAAAGTCAAGGCTCGCCGTGCCGAAGTTTTCCCGATCACCAAAGGGAACGGCGAAAAGTATATCGACATGGAAAAACTCTTTAATAAAGATGGTACAGGGTATGTCCAGATTCTTGTACCCCAAAATTTGGAGGCTTACCGGGAGGCACGTGCAAGAAGAGACGGCGCTAAAAAATAATTTTTCCAGATATTGAAAAAAAGTGGAAGAGGAACAAACGCCGGATTTCGAATTGATTTCTATGAACAGGTCGCGTTTATTGGCCACTCTTCTTCTCCTATATGGATGGAGGTGGCTTCTGGTGCTGACCTTGGCCGTGCTTGTAACCATGTTTATAGGAATTCTGGTAGATGTCCGTTGGGCCATAATATCTTTAATGTTGATCTTCATAGCTACACCCCTGCTGATGGCCTATCTCTTTTTCTATCATGGTTTGAAGCCCATTACGGCAATTAATGTCGTGCCCCACGAGCTGGCCATTGAGGAAAAGGGCGTCACGGTGATCATCCCTGAACAAATATTCACGGAACAAAAGGGGCGAGATAAATCAGAATACCAAAAGAGGGATGATCGGGAAACTGAGCAGAAATGCAAAATAGACAGTAAAGGAGTCTCAGGGATTCATAATAATGAAATATCTGTCAAGAGAGAAAAAAGGATAATCTTCTACCTATATTCTGATTTCCGGAGTCACTATACCGGCAATACCGGATTTCTGCTGATGGCCCGCGATATCACCAAAGGATTTCTATGGCTACCCTACTCCTCTTTTCAGGATTCACAACAACGAGAAATGTTTCTATCTGAATTTCATAAATCCCAACCTAAAATATGATTTTCGAAAGCCTCTACACTCCAAGATAGAGATCTTTTTTTGAAATAAACACAAAATGAGAATATTAAAGGATAACAATAAAAAATACTGCTTCATAATGGATATGGAGGTACGCGATTACGAACTCGATTGCGAGCAAATCGTAAACAACGCCAATTACCTTCACTACATGGAACATACGCGCCACAAATTCTGTGCCGATGCAGGCCTCTCTTTTATCGAGATGCATAAGCAAGGGATCGATGCAGTGGTCAGGAAAATCGAGATCGAATACAAATCATCGCTACATGGTAGTGAGAGCTTTCTAAGTTGCCTTCGGCTGGAGAGGAAAGGTCCACGTTTTATCTTCCATCAAGATATTGTGAGGCCTGACGGCGAGATCATAGCAGAAGGCATCGTGACTTGCGTAGTGCTGAAAGATGGCAAATTATCGCGCGGCGATGAACTTGCAGAACTATTTGCCCGATATATCAGCTAATCCGAACTCTTTACCTTCAAGAAGCAAATCATGCCTGACCAAGACCAACTTTATAAACTCGCGCTGTCATTTGTAAAGCGAATAACGCCGGCCGTAGTGCGCCGTTTATACGAAAACGGTTGCTCAGCCAAAGATTTCTTCACGTGGGATTTACATGAGATCTCTCGCCTCATGTCAATTCGGCAAGACAAGTGTTTCTCTGAAGCTGATCGCAAAGATGCACTGGAATGCGCACGTAAAGAACTTGAAAATATGCACCATCACGGCATCAGATGTCACTTTCTGATGGATATCGATTATCCCACGCGTCTCAGTTCCGTAGACGATGCCCCGATTATTCTATATCAGCTTGGTCAGACAGATCTTGACAGTCGCCACGTCATAAACGTGGTCGGCACACGCAAACCTACTACATACGGCACAGACTTCGCCTCCACCCTCGTTTCCGAACTTGCTGTTTATTTTCCCGACTTGATTGTAGTAAGCGGATTGGCATACGGCATAGATGCGGCCGCACATCGCGCTGCCCTCGATAACGGTCTTTCTACAGTAGGCGTGATGGCTCATGGATTAAACATGATATATCCTGCCTCACATAGGGAGTTTGCGCGTGAAATAATCCATAAAGGAGGTTCCCTGTTGACGGAATATCCTTTCGGCGCTCAACCATATCGACAACGATTTCTGGAAAGAAATCGCATAGTAGCTGCTTTGGCCGACGTCACTGTGGTAGTGGAAAGCGATATAAAAGGCGGAGCCATGTCTACTGCCAACACAGCTTTTTCATACTCCCGCGATGTAATGGCTCTTCCGGGGCGCATAACGGATAAACTCAGTTCCGGTTGCAATCACCTAATCCGCAAAGAGAAAGCCCATATCATCACCTGCACGGCCGATCTGATAGAACTTGCAGGATGGAAACCTCTAGATCTGAAAGTGGACACCTCTCAACGGAATCTCTTCCCGGAACTCGATGGAGACCAGCATCTCATTTACGAGACACTCCGATACGAGCGTGAGCCGATGCAGGTAGATCGTCTGCATCAGCTCACACTTATACCGGTCTCCCGATTGATGTCTGTATTAGGAGAAATGGAGTTTGACGGTATTATCTCCCGTCATCCCGGTGCAAGATTTTCAGTATCCTGAAAATTCTCCACCATGCTCTCCGGAAAATTTCAGACTTACTCAGAAACGATCAAGCACTGTCTCCACCAATTTTTTTACCGATGGCTTATAATCGGTGTTGGCATCTTCAGCCCTCCTCTGGGCGATTATGCAACATACTGTCATAGCCTTATGGCCTAACAGTTTGGCCATTCCCTGCAGACAAGCTGATTCCATCTCAAAATTAGTGATGGGGCGTCCGTTGTAGCGGAATGTCTCTATTTTTTCGTTGAGCTTGGGATCTTTCAATTTGAGTCTCACCTCTCGACCCTGCGGAGCATAGAACCCCACGGCTGCGATAGTATATCCTCTAAGCATATCGTCTTTTCCTATACGAGCTACAAGTTCCTCATCGGCGTCTACGACATATGGGGCTGCCCATGTTTTATCCCAGTCAACGTGCTTGCAGAATTCTTTTTCAAACTCAAGATCACACACCTTGTCACGGTCACGGTAAAAATTGAGAATTCCGTCAAATCCCATGCCCTTTTCCGCTATAACGAAATCGCCGATCTTCAGATCAAACTGGAGAGATCCGGAAGTGCCGATTCTGACCATATTTAGTGTGCGATGTTCCGGACGGATCTTCCTTGTCTTGAAATCCACATTAGCCAGCGCATCAAGCTCAGTGAGCACAATCTCAATGTTGTCAGGGCCTATGCCATGCGAGATACACATCATTGGCTTGCCCTTATAAGTGCCACCTATTGCGTGAAATTCGCGTGACTGCACATCATAGTCGATCTTATCAAAATAAGAAGCCACCATATTTACACGTCCCGGATCGCCCACCAATATTATGTTGTCGCGAAGCTGATCGGGTTTCAGATGAATATGAAATGCGGAACCATCCTCATTTATAATGAGTTGCGATGGGGGTATAATTCTTTCTTCAGCCATAGTATTTTCTCTATTAGATTATTGAAGGTTATTTGGGCTCAATGAACAGACAACAGTTCTTACAGCTTTATATCATTATAACACATTTTCTCCACTAAAGGTGAAATAAAAATGCTTAGACCCTCTGTTGTCTTTAGTTATAGAGGGTCGGAAGCTCTTGATGAATCAGGCTGTCTTCTCAAGCAAGAGCCTTCTTCATAGCTCCGGGGCTGATAACGCCTTGAAGCACGGTATCATTGTTGAAAACCATATAGGGAATTAAGTCGAAATCTTTGCGCGAATCTACCTCCTGCTCCTCAGCCCTCACTTGCTCTCCATACTTGTCGGAAGCAAGCACTTCTTTCACTTCTGCTTCATCAAGACCGCAATTCTTTGCTATTTCAAGCAACACTGCATGGTCAGAAAGCCTGAGATTCTCAATAAAATTGGCATGGAAAAGAGCAAAATTGAATTTTACTACAGTCTCCTGCGATGCGGTTGCCTGAGCATACTCCATCAGTCTGTGGGCATCAAATGTATTGCACACCTGAACGGTAGCAAGCTTGTAATCGAGACCGATGCGAGAAGCCATTTTTGTGATTCTCTCCATCAGATGCACCGATTGCTCTTCAGTGTATTCATGACCACTCATGAAATGCTGAGTCATTGTCTCGGTGGGAATAACCGGAGCGTTCGGATCAAGCTCATATGAAAGGAAATGGATCTTGACTTTATCTGCCAACCCCTCCTTTTCTATGATATCCCACAATTGCTTTTCTCCCATGTAGCAGTACGGACAGGCGAAGTCGCCCCAAATTTTGATTTCCATAATTTTGTTTTTATCTGGTAAAAAATAAGATTGTCTGAAAATAAACCTGTGTTTTAAAAGCGGTGTTTCAATACTGCTATAACAAAAAAAATTCTTTCCGGGTTTTCGACTCTAAGCATGCATTTAACCTATGTCTATATTTTAAAGGCCATTTAATAAAAATTTACTAATTTTGTAAGCAAAATACAGGTTAGATAATGAACGGTTCTTCAGCAAAGGAAAAGATAATAGGTTTTGTATGGCAACATATCCTTTTGATTCTGTCAATGTTTTTTATGACCTTCGGGGTGGCCTTATGTGTGCGATCTAACCTCGGTAGCGGTGTTATTTCCTCAATACCCATGTCTTTTTCCCTTGCCGGTGAAGCAGGTCTGGCTCCCGAATGGACAATCGGAGGCTACACTAATGTTATGAACGTGATTCTGGTCGCCGCTCAGATTATTATCCTGAGGAAAAGATTTGAGCTTATCCAGCTCTTTCAGCTTTTAGTAGGGTTCGTTTTCGGGGCTTTGCTCGATATCAACATGTGGATCACATCCTACTTCTCAACTTATGAAGCATTATCTGCACAGATACTCGCCCAATTCTCCGGCGCCACTATTCTCGGGTGTGCGGTAGCTACAGAGATACGGTGCGGTTCGGTAACCATGCCCGGAGAAGGTATTCAGGTTGCCATTGCCAGAGTTACAGGTAAACCCTTTCCGCTTGTAAAGATTTTCGTTGACACCACCCTCGTGGTTTTAGCTGTTATCTCCGGTTACTGTTTCTTCGGCACATGGCCGTGGACAGTAGTTGGTCCGGGCACACTCTTCGCAATGTTTTACGTAGGGTACGTAGTGAAGCTGGTCAATCCCCATCTTGGATGGTTTGATCGACTGTTGGATTACCGACCGGGATTCCGTCGGTACATTTATGGTCTCGCCCGATTCATCTATCCTCACAAAGAAGGATAAGCAACCTCGATACTTCTCAAATAAACAGTGCTATCAGTAAGAGTATAACTCCCACTAATATTACGAGCCAACAATAATTGCGTCGCTTTTGAAAATCCTGTTTCCTTTGTGGAAACTTTTCCAGTTCATCCTTTGCAGCCAGTCTTTTGGATGCCTGCCACCCAAGTAAAAGCCAACCGATAACAATCAGGCCTATACCAATCCACATTAACACTATAGCCATAACATTTTCTTTTTCTTAAAAACGTGAGATTGCGACCTTTTGTTCGTTAATTGGAAGCCGAATATCCATATTCTTAACTCCTTATCAACTGTGGGATTTATCATTTGTTCAGCAATGTGAAAACAAATCTCTTCATAGATACCCGGCTTATTTTAATTTGCCATATTGCTCATCATTCACAGGCTCCAGCCATTCGTTGGAGGTATTGTCACCATCGATTTCAAAAGCAAGATGAGCGAACCAACTGTCGACAGCTGCACCATGCCAGTGTTTTACATTGGCGGGAATGTGGATAACTGTGCCGGGAAGGATTTCCACAGCCGGTTTACCCTCTTCCTGATACCAACCGCGACCTGCGACACCCACAAGCATCTGACCTCCACCTTTAGTTGCCTTATGAATATGCCAGTTGTTACGGCAACCGGGTTCGAAAGTCACATTGAAAAATTTCACCTGCTCGGTGGAGATAGGTGCAAGATAACTTTGGCCAATGAAATATTTTGCATAGGCATCGTTCGGCTCACCAATCGGGAAAATCATTTCTTTCTGAAATTCAGCCTTTGCATCGTCACCCTTTATATCTTCATTCCAGACCTCTTTTGCCAGTCGGAAAGCTGCCCAAGCCTTTGGCCAGCCTGCATAAAAGGCTATGTGAGTAATGATTTCAGCGGCTTCCGTACGATTTATTCCATTCTTTTTCGCTTCCTGAAGATGGAAAGTGAGCGAAGAATCTGTGATACCCTGACTTATGAGGGAAGTTATTGTCACAAGGCTACGGTCGCGCAGGGAGAGAAGATCATTTCGACTCCAAACTTCACCGAAAAGGATATTATCATTGAGATGCGCAAACTCAGGAGCGAAATCTCCGAGTTGGTTGCGCCCAGCTGTCTGTACTATTTTCTGTTGTGCCATAATGCTTAATATTAATGTCATGAATAATGAAAGGATACAAAGTCTTTTCATATTACAATTGATTTTACTTATCTATAAATAATGATAATGCAAAATTACATAAGAACTTCAACTCTCCCTTTACCCATACCAACTGAATTAATACCAATTTTACAGAAATCGTCCCTTGAATGATCAATTTTTGCTATTCTCCTCCTTTGTTATTGGACTCAACCCTTCTCTTACTGCATAACGAGTAATTGAATCTTACGATCTAACAAGTTACTTAAAAACTATGTATTAAAGTAGCCCATACTACAGGATTCAATGACACATGAAAAAGAGGGTCAGTTCATATCATGGCTTCAAATACACAAAAGCCGCAATCAAACAAAGAAACACCGCTTCATAAACGAGTCCGAATACAAAC
>CAZUNU010000140.1:0-7935 GCA_964622105.1 uncultured Sangeribacter sp.
ACCTTACAATCATACACAGTAGATAATCCATTGGTATGCCTATGACCTAAATAAACTAAAGCAGGACGAATACCAAATAGAAGAGTAAACTTTTGAACAACATTACTTGGAGAGTCTTTATCTCCATGGCTGCTCATTACAACATTATTCCTTACATTGAACATGGCAATAGATTCTTCTATATCGTTTTTGTGGAAGTTTATATTTTTGAAGTTCTGAAGTTTTGCTTCAAGAAATGGAAGAGCAAGATGATCAATATTTTCACCTTTTAGAGAATCTTCCTTTTTGGGACTGATACGACTATGATTCCCAGGACAAATATATACATTAACTGTGTTAAAACGATAACTTAATTCAGATAAGAACTGTGATATGTAAGTTGTTACACTTAAGAATTGTTCAATCAAATTTTGGTTATTCTCAATACGCAGTTCATTATGAATAATACCACTTACTAATTCTGATAAAATTACATAAGCATTTTCAGAACCATGACGTAATTGTACCTCGAAAATTTTATCCAAATATTGATTAAATCTCTCTCTCAAAACTTCCTCATTGAACTTATTGAAGTAGTTATTAATTTCAATACCAGCATGAATATCTGTGCAAGAAATGATTAAATCATTCTCTGCTCTTAATATTCCAGTAAATTGTTTTGATTCATCATAAGAAAGCGGATCACAATGATATTCAGAAATGCTGCGTAATACTTGTTCTTTATAGCTTTCTTTACGTGCCTCTTCCCGAATTACACGTCTTAGTTCAGTCCTTTCATCCCTTGTCTTTACTCGTACTTTTTCAAGTTCCTGTTTTTGAATTTGCAATTCTTTAAAGTATTCATCTTCGCTTAGCCGATTGAAGACTCCGGCTTCCATAAATTTCTTAGCCATCTGGTATGGCTTGCGCCAGGCTGCTTCAGAATATGGTTTGTCTGGATCGCCAAAGTATTTATTCATAAGATCAGCAATACCACTCCAATCAATATCTAATATCCCGGAATCTTTTGCCTGTCCCAATCTCCATAAATACTGGAATTCATTTTCTGTTTCTTTTCGGGTTGTGTCAAACAAAGTAGCCACCACCTTTACTCTTTGTCTTCATCAGGAAGTTCATCTTCTGATTTTATTGAAATAGAGAAATCTACCGGTTTTCCTAAAAATGCCTTTAAGCATTCAGCAACAGTGATTTCTTCCTCAACCTTATCATTCATATATGTGATAGTAGATCCGTCTTCAGATAAAATACCTTTCACGGAAACTTTATCTGTAATAGTTCTCGTTTTCTTTAACTGATTTGCCATAAAATTTTCCTTTCATGAATACATTTTCTCTATAAAGAGTAGCTGACTATACAGGGATCGAACCTGTGACCTCTCGGTTGATAGTTTTATAATTTTAAATATTAATTAATCCAGCGTGTATTTCTCTGTGACAATTTGCGCATACACAAATACACTTATTTAATTCAGATTTTATACGTTCCCAACTTCTGGTAGTACCAGAAGTGGAAATCGAAAAATCCTTTTCTGATGGATCTAAATGGTGAAATTCTAAAGCACCAAAATATTTATTATATCCGCAAATACAACAGGCACCGCCTTTATAAATAACAGCATTTTCCTTCAGTTTTTTTCTTTTTTTTATTACAGCATCAGAATTACTTTTTCTCTTTTTTATTTTGTATTTTTTCTCATCACGATAATTTCTATGAGGATACCAATATAAATTTGAAACATGTATGTTTTTAAAGTCGTTATCTTTGAATAGAACATATTTATATGAATTTTCATTACATAAAAATGTTTCTGCTACAGCTCTATGCAAAATCACAATCTTGCTTAAATGTCTTTTTTCTAAACCAATATATGACACTAAATATTTATTGCTATTATTTCCATTGCCACGAACACTTTGGTTTAATTCATATCCAGTAATTTTATTTCTTATTGATCCCGATTCATTTATTTCGTAATTTCTATATAATACTCCTTGATAAACTAATGGTTTCCAATTATCCAAATTTAACCTCTTCTCATGTGTTTTCTATTTTTCTGCTACCTACTGATTTATTAGCCAATATTGCTGCCCAATGGAATTAAACCTTTTTAATCAGATTAATGAGATTTGATAAGATATCTGACCATCCGCCAGCTATAACAATTAAAAAGACACAAATGACGATACCGCTAGAAATAGCAGTACCGCCACCTGTATTAGAATACTCCTTATAAACGCCTTCGGTTTAGGAGGACTCTCGTATAGTGTTATTGAGAGTTAGAACCATGTATGTACTTCAGGAGTAAATGAATCCGTACAGTCTCGGATGGGAGCCTTAACTGGTTTCCTCACGTTTCACAAAGTTTTTGATATGGCATCATCCCAACTAACCTATAGCCATATCTGAGACGAAAATAATTTAGATAATAATAATCTAATTATCAATCAAATATTCCGATGCAACATAATATTTGTTGCTCAATAACCATAGAAGATAAATTTCATGTAAATTTTTTTATATATACCCTTAAAAGAAAACGAAGTTTTTTATAAAAAAATGCTTGAAACGCTTGAAATATAAGCATTTTTAGAATTTTCTATTTTTCTAGTAAAAGTAGTTTCTAATGATTATCCCACCACTTTTTTTTCGATTTTAACTCATTATCTATAGCACATTTATTACAATACATCTTTTTGTTGCCAGTATTTTTAATTACTTTTCCACAATTCTTACATTGTTTATATCCCTTTTTGAAATTTCCAATATACTGATTACCAATATTACGAAATTCTTTTATTTTATATACAATCTCTCCAGAATCATCTAAGTTCACTCGAATGTTTAGGTTATTAACTTTTTTCCCAAAAGTAATATATTTGTTGATATATAGATCATGTAACAATACATTTCGCTGATCAGATGTAAGATTAACATTGGCAAGTTTAAATACTTCTGAAATATCTTTTGAAGTCTTTTTATTAATCCAACCTTCACAATCCATATATCTTGCAACAGCGAAAAATGTAAACATTATTTTTTTTTGTCTGTCTGTAGATAATGTATTAATAAATTGCAATTCATTTTCATATATGGGTATATATTCCATCTCCTTAAAACTTTTATCTGTAGATGCATCAAATAAACTTTCACAAATACTAATAATTTTATTATGATACTTATATTCTTGATAGTTATCTAAATCAAATTGCAGTATTTTTTCTTTAACAATATTAGATAATTGATCTGTATCTAATTCATCAGAAAAATAGTATTTTGCTATAAGAGTTATAAAATGCCCCATAGATAGGTCATCTGGCTTCTTTTTAGAAGCCAAGATGTTTCTTATATAATCTTTTTCATTCAATATGTACAGCGTTCAATTCCTCCAATCTTACTATGATATTTTCTCCAATACAATCCCAACAAAACTGTTTATTTCCTTTATATCCATAGGTGATATCCAAAATAATATTTAAGCGTTCTTCATCATTAGAACAAATTTTTTTCGCTTCCTGATTAAACTTCATATATAAAAAATGTCTATTTTTTTTGGAGTCACCCTTATCATGATGTTTCTGTTTTTTGTACTCCCTAACACATTCACAATAGTACTGTTCTAATTCTTTAAGTGCTTGTCTATGTTCTTCTGTACAACGTCTTTTGGTTTTCAAAACATTGTAGTCAAACAATGAATTTCTATGTAACTGAGATTTATAGCCATCTAACTGGTTTTCAACATATCTGCAAATCTTGTTCATTGAACACTTTCCAGTTCCAACCGGCATTTTAAATTCATACCAAAACAAGAATTCTTTTTGCTCATCAGATAAATCATCAATATTTGTGTATAAATCTTGGATAGAACAATTATATATTGCATGGCATTTATCGTTACTCTCTTTTATATAGCGCTTATAATCATTTTTGGTTTCCTCATAAACATGAATCATAAAATACGGTTTACGATATGCACAAATAGATTGTAGATATTTATCATCAGCGCAAGCTCGCATATTATACCAACGACTAGGCATAGGAGTAGCAACAATTCCCTTAATTTTATCCAACTCTGCCTGTTGATAGAGTTGCCCACATCCAATTCTATATCCCAATTCTTTATATTCTTTAGAATCCTTTTCAAAATGTGATTGCACTTCCATCATGGAAGTTACATAATTAGTGATAGTACCGACCTGATTACCCATTCCGTTTTTGTTTGTCTTTTTAACTTCTTCTTCAGTAATGATGACCTTGGATGCATTACGCTGCACACATTCGATAGCAGGAAGTTCTTTATAACGTCTTTTCAGCACAGTATTATTTGTAGAAAATAAAATATCGCTATCCCAATCACATCCATTTTCTGCCATGCAAAATGAATCCCATGCATTTATGATCATGATAGTGTCCATATATTGATACCAACGCTGACATTCTCTGGAACTATTCACTTTACACATGCGGATATTATTATGGCTAGTCATCGGGCTTCTAAACACAACAACATTATTTTCAGATTTATCAATCCAAAATTTAGAATAGCATTCACCTGCTTTCAGCAAACCAGTAACTTCTAATCCACATATGGACTGCATTAATGCAAAAGGATCACCACTGGCAATTTGATAATTGCCTTGTACAAACAATTTACCAATTTTGGCATCATTCATTTTCTTCTTGATAAATCTATGTACTGAATCAATTATATATGGATCTCCAAGCATATACTCACTTGTAAATAATGCACGTTGCCACGAATTAACATCTGTATTCTCAGTTATACCTAAAAATTTAACAGTAGAAGAGTAGTCACCACACATTGCATCCTTCAGATACTTTATTGTTGGTGCGCAAAGTTCTTCTATATCCTCATCCGTAAAATCATATGACTGTAAATATTGATAGTTAAGTTCACGTTGTTCATCTAATACACGGGGAGATATTTTAGTAACTGAAAACCCGTATCCGCATTCTTTATATGCCATTTCATAACTTTCAACTTTATCATATGCCATCCACAGCTTAAGAGAGGATTCAGTTAAAATTATTTCACATTTTCTGATATCCTGAATATTACCCCAGATATCTTCTATAAAATAGTTTCCATTATTAAATTCTTCAACAAATTCAATAATTGGAAAGGGGTAGAGCATTCCCTTTAACCATGCATTTCTCAAACAAACACCACTCGGGACATAATCTAACCCTAAGAATTCTGCCACTCGTTTCATGTAATCAATGGTACATAAGTTGAAACCATCCGAAACAGTATTCTCTAATTGCTTTTGCAATACTGTTTCCATGACTGGTTCATCAGAATCTTTCCCATCATCCAAGGATATTACATCTGCAAAATATTGTGTAATACAGTCCTTCACAACCAAAATTCCATTAGGAATACAAATTGGTTGGGATGCTGAACAGGTCAATGCTTTATATGCTTCATACTTTGCAGGAACCAAAGGAACACTTTTATTTCTTTTACATTCGCATAATTCATTTAGTTCATCTATATATTTTGAGTTGCAGAATAGAAGAGTGTTGTTTTTTAATCCACCAGTAGTACCTACAAATCTACGGTAATTTATTCCATTAACAGTTACACCTTTATTGCAAGTGGCTCGTCCAAAATCAGATTTCTTATCAATAACCACTTGCATAAAAATTTCTGAGAAATCAATTTCCGAAATGTCTTTCTTTAAAATTCTATTTGCCATTATACGAAATTCCTGAGCTTCAAATAATGACACTAATTCCTGGAACTTAAATGCTTCTTTCTTAGTGATCATTAAGTTCCAATTAGAATATTTAAGTTTATTAGTTCCTATCTTAAAAATCTCATACTGAGGTACGCTAATACCAGCCATGTATCCTCCTTTGTTTTAGCCTTATATCTTCTTACTTTTTATATAGACCGTATATCCTTAAATTTCCTATTTAATCCACCAATCCCAGGTGTTTTTATCAATAAACCACTCACTGTTCCACCAGCATATATAAATACATTGTGGTAAATTATGTATTTGAGGTAATATCCATCGTGGTCTAATCATATTCGTCCTCCATAGTCTTAATATCATATCCAAGCCATTCAACAAGTTCTCTCATTCCACAAATACAATCAAAATGCTTGTATTCACCATTTAGATTTTCAATATATTCCTCTCCAGCATAT
This sequence comes from uncultured Sangeribacter sp., assembly GCA_964622105.1. Classification (GTDB taxonomy): domain Bacteria; phylum Bacteroidota; class Bacteroidia; order Bacteroidales; family Muribaculaceae; genus Lepagella. The sequence continues at coordinate 6,176 of CAZUNU010000140.1, forward strand.
ATCCCTTCTCCGCAAGAGGAGCAGTAGTGTATTGCTTTCGGTGGAGAATAGTTAGGACACCGAAAATCATGTCTAATAGTTCTCCCACAAATATTACAAGCCAAGTTACGCAACACCTCCCAGATCATATTTCTCTATTCGTTCATAAGCATATCCATCATTTGTTGTGTAATAGATATCTCTGATACCTAAATCCTTAATCGCTGCCATGCAGGAAGGACATGGCCTAGATAAACCAAATGGCTGATCCTTCCTGATACGGTATATGTAGAGTTTTACTTTGGAAAAGTTAATATCCAAATGTCTTATTGAATTCAGACAACTAATTTCAGCGTGTAACTTAGGCAACATGGAATCCGATTGTTTACGATACCTATTATAAAATTTCTGGGTTGGATGAGTCTTGTTACAGTTACAGCCAATACCAATGATATTTCCTTGATAGACAGCAATGCATCCAATGTGTGTCTTCTGAAAATCTGATATCATGGCTGCTTGTCTGGCCTTATTGAAATATTTATAGTCACTCTTGGTTATCATCTGTCTTTACTAATGCCTCTTATTCAAACAATTCATTACCACGCTCAAAACATGCTAATTCATATTCATATCTTTCTATGAAGCGATCAAAATACTTACTTCCATCATCTGCAGCAACGGTAGCTGCCTGGTGAACAATTCTACATATATTTTCCACGATGGTCTCTCTGGTGCCAGATATGTACTGTGTATCAACCTTTTTAGAAGATAAACACATCCGATCTTCAATATCATTGCGACACAACCACATTGAAAGTGAATACTTACCTTCATGCTTATCAAAGTGATATGCACATTCAGCAATATAATTTTCATATCCCCACTTAGTTAAACTGATTTCAATAGTTTGTCCTTTAAATCTTGGTCTCATCATTTCTCTCATCATTTTCTTTCCCTCCATAGTTCTGTTGGCTTAATATATTCTTTCTACATTGCTCATCAAATTTCTTGTCATTTTCTATTCTTAATGCAATATTTCCATTTGTATAACTCGTATCAAAATCTGAAGGATAAATAATTCCTCCAAACTGAGTGTGATCTGTATTATATATTCCTGTTCTGTAATATGTTTCTGTCATTAGCTGCTAAAATTTCTCCTTTACTTTTTGATATTTTGTTGATTGTTGATTTGCTTGTCGTGGCTGTTGCTCCTTCGCTGGGGAGTGAGATAGTTGTTAGTGATATTGCTATTACAACATATACTTCTACATTCACTCATCAATAAAACCGATAATTTCCGCTCTTAGGTGGATAGAATTCATCTACTTTATAAATTTCCAACATCTTATTTAAAGCCCATTCAATTTCCTGTTTATACCCCTCCTTATTTAAGACATAAATATTTGGTACATTCTGTGGTGGTTTTGATTTGTCTGGCTGTACACTACCTACTTCTTTTTTTATAAGCAAAGCAGGTATGTTATCTGATGATTTAGTTAAATATTCGATGCACTGGTTAATTGTATCTTTTGACATAGATAATTCTTCAGCCATATGTTTAATACTTCTATAAAATGCCTCTGGGTTATCCTTTGCATTTTCATACTCAGATCCATCATCTTGTTTCTTCCGACAACCTATATAAGAGTTGATATATAAGAATGCCACGAGTATATTTTCTCTATTTAATGAGCTGTCAGCCATCATAATTGTGTCAAACTGAGAGGCTGTAAGTTTTCCAAATTTATCAGGAAAATCAAAATTATCTGGAATAATCTTAA
>CAZUNU010000141.1:0-7883 GCA_964622105.1 uncultured Sangeribacter sp.
GTGAGGATGAGCATCTTGAGATTGTATTTGCCGAGAAGAATCCAGCATTTATCCTGAAGATCAATCCCGGGATAACCAAACAGCCGGCTGATTATTATAAGTTCCTCATCATTGATCTTGAGAACGTTGCAACGCTCCATTGAGTTGGTGAGGATCTCTTTTGTATAGAAGCCCTGACGGAGGTTGATGTCGAATACCACCAGATTATCATCTGATTTAGGCATCGCGTCAAGGAATTTATTGATAGTCTCGCGAGACACTACATTGCGCTGTGCAAGCGAACCGAAACAGATTGCTTTGGTTTTCTTGGCCAGAGACTCGATATCCTCAGAGAAGGGGATATTATCCCAAGCTACATTCTCCTTGATGTCATACTGGGGTACACCGTTATCGTCAAGTTCAACCTGTACAGTACCTGTTGCGTAGGGCACTTTAGGAAGCTTGTGGGTGAGTCCTTTTGAGGTGAAGTTATCCTCGATCTCTTTGCCGAGAGAGTCATCGCCGATTGCGCTGATCACGCAGCTGGGAAGACCAAACTGAGATACATGGTATGCGAAGTTGGCGGGAGCTCCACCGATTTTCTTGCCTTCGGGGAGGACATCCCAAAGAGCCTCGCCCATTCCGATTACTAATTTTTCAGACATGATATTATTATTTATTCCTATTTCTAAAGTTAACTTATTTTTCAAGCTCTTTTGATCTGAGTCATGAAGTAGAGAAGGTAAAGAACTCCGATGCTCATTACACCGACTGCTCCGGCTACTCCCATACCGCCCTGGGCAAAGCCCATGCAGAGAGGGAACACTGTGCCGCCGAACAGACCCATGATCATAAGACCCGATACCTCATTCTTCTCATTGGGCTGGCGGTTGAGGGCCTGGGCAAATACGATTGAGAAGACGTTGGAGTTACCGAAACCGATAAGGGCGATACCTGCAAGCACAATAAACTGAGAAGTTGCGATGAAGAGGCAGATTACGCCGAGGATCATGCTCAGGACACTGATGCCGAAGAATGACTTGGGCGACATATGTGCAAGGATGTAAGAACCCAAGAGACAACCGCCGGTGCGGAAGTAGAAGTATATCTGAGTTCCGATTACTGCTTCAGCGGTAGAGAGACCGAATTTCTCGATAAGGATCTGAGGAGCGAAGGTGTTGGTGCCCACATCGATACCCACATGGCACATGATACCTACGAAACAGAGCGACACGAAGGGGATGCTGAGGAGCTTGACACATTCCATAAAGCCGGTGACTTTATCGGGTTTTTCCTCCTGAATAGGTGTTGCGCTAAGCATTGCGATCGAGAGAACGTTGATCACTGCGAAGATCGGGAATACTACACGCCAGTCAAGACCGAAGGTCGGGATTGCCTGTACAGCGCCCCAAGCCATGAGATAGGGTGCAAGAAGAGAAGCGAGAGCTTTCACAAACTGACCGAAGGTAAGGGTTGAAGCCAGACGATCGGGGTGGATGAGTCCTGATACGAGGGGATTGAGAGATGTCTGCATCACAGCGTTGCCAATTCCGAGAAGGGAGAATGCAATGAGCATTGCGGCATATGTGTCGCTGCAGATTGGGATGATCAGAGATACGAGAGTGAGTATCTGTGAGAACAGCACTGTTTTCTTACGTCCAATCTTGTTCATGAGGATGCCGGTCGGCACTGAGAAGATAAGGAACCAGAAGAATACGAGCGAAGGAATGAATCCTGCCTGAGCATCTGAGAGGTTGAGGTCGGATTTTACGAAGTTGGTGGCAGAGCCTACGAGGTCGACGAAGCCCATGGTGAAGAAGCAGAGCATCACCGGGAACATCTGGAGTAGGGCACCTCTGGTATCGGGTTGTGATTTTGTTGTCATTTCAGTCAGAGATTTTGAAATTTAGGGTATTATGGTTACTTCGCAGCGTAAACCTTGAGGTTGTCGAGACGTGCATTTCCGTCAGCGCTTACAGAAAGAGTGGTGTAAGGTTCGTTGGGGAATACAAGGTTGGTCTGAACAGATTTGCCGTTGTTTGCGAAGAGCTCAACACTTGAGCTGTCGAGGAAGATACGGAGAGAGAGTTTGCCATTGGTCTCGAAAGTGGGAGCTACTGTCACAGCGGGGAAGTTCTCGCTGAAGTCAACAATACCACTCTGTCTGCGGTCGCAAGAAATAGTGTGATCCTTGACGTTGTAGACCATATCCACTTTATCGCCCTGACGATTGCTGAGAGTGAATGTGACGGTGGATGCGGAGCGTGCATCAACATCGGCCACAATCTCGCAAGCTGCATTTTTCTCAACAGGGAGTGCAAAAGTTGAAGCTTTCTTACCGATACCTTTCTTAGAGGCGGAGCTTACTATTTTGCCACGGAGTCCGTTAAGTTCCGGAGAAGGCACTGAGGCCAGCATTATTTCACCATTGGGAGCTGTGAAGAGTTCCATTTCGCGCGGAAGTGTGTTGGCGCTGCGGAACTGTGTGGTCGGCACGTCAGCTGCATACTGCCAGTTGCTCATCCAGCCAATCACAGTGCGACGATGATCGGGAGCGTCACTCCAGCTTACGGTAGCATAGTGGTCTTTGCCGAAGTCCATCCATTTGGTCGGCACTTTACCCTCGGCATCAGTGTCTGCAACGAATTTTTTGCCATCGAAATCACCGATGAAATATTGGGTTGCGCTACCACCGAAAGGACCACCGGGGTTGATATTGCAGACTACAACCCACTTTTTCTTATCTGTGCCGTCAACAGAAAGCTCAAAGAGATCAGGACATTCCCAAACGCCGTCCTGGCTGCCGAGGCCTTTGCCGAAAGAGCTCTGGAGAGTCCAGTTCTTGAGATCGGGAGAGGTGAAAAGAAGCATCTCATAATCAAGGGCATGAGCCAGGATGAGATTCCACTCGTTGGTCTTGTCGTTCCAGAACATGTTCGGGTCGCGTGCTTCGCTCTCGAGAGTCAGGATCGGGTTACCGGTATAGGGAGTGAAAGTAGCACCATTGTCATTGCTGTAAGCAAGGCTCTGAATCTGGCTTGCTGCGGCTGAAGTGTAGAGTGCAATAACCGCGTCTTTACCGAATCCGGCAGTATTCTTGCGGTCGATGACGCAGCTGCCGCTGAAGATGGAGCCAAGACCGTCGGGCACGATTGCAGAACCATGCTGTTCCCAGTTGATGAGGTCGGTAGAAGTGGCGTGACCCCATGTCATGTTCTGCCATTTTGAACCATAAGGATTCCACTGGTAGAAAAGATGCCAGACACCATCTACGTAAACCATTCCGTTGGGGTCGTTCATCCAGCCGTATTCAGGGCTCTGATGATAATAAGGGCGATATTTAGTCTCTCTGTTAGTCACATCGAAAGTCTCTGCGAGGGTGATTCCTTGCCAGCATACGGCATCCTTTGCTTCACGGATGTTCTGGCGGCCGTGATGTGCTACAATATTGAGAACCACATTATGACCTTTATATTTGGATAGGTCATAAGGCACTGTATAGTCTGTCTTGGACTGGGCGAGACGAGCATAGAAAGTCTCTGCCACTTTGCCGTCGACGAGCACGTCGATCTTGGCATCTTCGATACTTTCCTGAATCGGAAGAATCAGAAGGTTGTTGTCTCCTGTCACGCGGACGAGAGTGTTGTTGACTCCGAGGTGTTCAACCTTTACACCGTCACCCGCCATTGCAGGGCTTGCTGCCATCAGCGACATTCCTGCCATGAGAAGAGGGGTTAGTTTGTTGGTTATTGTTTTCATTGTCGATTGATTTGATTCCTATTCTATTTCCTAATTTTTGACCTAAACCGGATATGCCGGGAAGCCGGCTTCCGAATCTTTTTTACCTTTTCGATTTTTACCAGTCGGCTGGTATGTAGCCGTGGCGTTTTTGACATTGCAAAAATACAAATAAACCTTACTTAGTGGTTAGGAAAAATCATGCAACGAATACAAAAAATGTTGTAAAGATGATTTTTTAATACTTATAGCACGTATTTTTATAGAAAATGCCTATATTTGCACTGCAAATTATAAAATGCCAACCATGAAACTACTTATAAAATCACTTTTATTATTTGCTTTACTATTTCTTCTGAACGCCTGCAACAGTGAAAAGACTTATAAAATAGGTGTGAGCCAGTGCAGTTCCGACGACTGGCGTGAGAAGATGAATGAGGAGATAAACCGTGAAACTATACTTCATGAGAATCTGGATGTCGAGATTCGTTCGGCAGATGACAGTAATGCCAAGCAGATTGCTGACATTGACTATTTCGTCAACAACGGTTTCGACATGATTATTGTCTCGCCCAACGAGGCAGCGGCTCTTACGCCCAAAATCAAAGAGGTATATGAAAAGGGTATTCCCATTGTGATATTCGACCGCAATATCAACGGAGATACCTATACCGCCCGTATGGGTGTGGATGATATCGGACTGGGACGCCAGGCTTCAGAGTATGGACGCCATCTTGTGGGCAACAATGGCAAGGCTCTTGAGATTTTCGGTCTCCGTGGCTCCACTCCGGCAGAAGACCGTCATACGGGTTTCATCAACGATTTCCTCTCTCATGGCGGCACTATCCTTGCAAGTGAGGCAGCAAATTGGAATCAGGAGGATGCGGAGAGAGTAGCGGATTCACTTTTGCGTCTGTATCCCGAGGTTGATCTTATCTTTGCCCATAACGACCGCATGGCCATAGGGGCTTCGGTTGTGGCACGTAAAGTGGGCCGAGACAATATCAAGATCATAGGTATAGATGCGGCTCCGAATATTGGCATACAGGCAGTGGCCGACAGAGTGATCGACGCAACATTCCTTTATCCTACGGAGGGCCACAAGCTGATTCAACTCGCTCTGAAAATCCTCGAAGGGCAACCCTATGAGAAGGAGGTGCGTCTCCCCCTGTCGTCGGCAGTTGACACCACTAACGCCGATATTCTTCTCTTCCAGAACGATATGCTTCTTGAGGAGACAAGCAAGATACGCAAGCTGAAGGGTAGGGTAGATGAGTATTGGGAACAACATTCATCGCAGACGTCGCTCTTCTATGCAAGCATCGCCATTCTCCTGCTTCTTTGTGGTTTCTTATTCATGCTCCTGCGCTCGTTCTGGCAACATCGGCGACATCAAGCCGAACTCCTTGAACAGAACCATCTGCTTGAGCAGGAGCGAGATAAGCAGAAAGAACTTACCCACACCCAGATGGAGCTTAACAGGGAACTGCGTGAACTTAACATGAAACTTGAGGAGGCCACTCAGTCTAAACTGGCCTTCTTCACCAACGTTTCTCACGATCTGCGCACGCCTCTTACTCTCATAGCGGAGCCTGTGGCCCAGCTCAACGGAGCTCCTAATCTCACGTCTTCACAGCGTACGCTGATGAAGATCGCCGACAAGAATGTAAGGATTCTTCAACGTCTGATCAATCAGATCCTCGATTTCAGAAAATATGAGAACGGAAAACTAAAGCTACATCTGACTGAGGTAGACTTCCGTAAAGTCATGTCTGATTGGACCGAGAGCTTCATTCAGCTTGCCCGCAAACGCGACATCCATCTCACACTCGATGCTCCTGAGGGAACTGAACCGATAAATATGGCTCTTGATGTGGAGAAGATGGAAAGGGTTTTCTTCAATCTTGTCTCAAATGCTTTCAAGTATACGCGAGACAACGGATCGATCACCATATTATATAGGGTGGAGGCTTCAAGACTCATATTGAAGGTGAAAGATACGGGCGAGGGTATAAGTGAACGCGATCTGGGTAACATTTTTGACCGTTTCTATCAGGTAGACCGAATTCATCCCAAAGGATCCGGCATCGGTCTATCACTTGTAAAAGCCTTCGTTGAGCTTCACGGAGGCAGTATCACGGTTTCAAGTGAACTCAACAAGGGTTCTGAATTCATCGTGACATTGCCCATCACTCATGTGGCAGAAGCGACTCAGTCGGTTGACAAACTTATCGGATCAGCGGCTGTTGAGGCAGAGCTTGAGAATATTGATTCTGAGGGCATCTTCGATTCAGCCAAACCTCTGGTGCTTGTTATTGATGATAACCGCGACATACGCGAGATGGTGAGTGAACTGCTTAAGGAGGAATATAGTGTCATCACGGCTTCAAATGGCACTGAGGGAGTGAAGAAGGCAGCCAAATATGTGCCCGACCTTATTGTGTGCGATGTCATGATGCCCGGTATAGACGGTCTTGAAAGTTGCCGGCGTATAAAGAACGAGACAGTAACTTCACATATACCGGTGCTCATGCTTACAGCCTGCTCGCTCGATGAGCAAAGAGTGCAGGGCTACGACAGTGGAGCCGACGGTTATCTTTCCAAGCCATTCTCAACTGATGTATTGAAGTCGCGAATAGCGAGCCTTATCAAAAACCGTCAGATCATCAAGGAGCTTTGGCAGAATCCGGCTTCAAAGATAGAAGACAAAAAACAGCCTTTGAATACATCTGCCGATACAAAGGAGGTATCAACTGAGAAGGGCAGCGGGGCTCAGTCTGTCCGCTCGGATGCTGAGACAGATTTCTACGCACGTTTCCTCAAGATTTTCTATCATGATATGAGTGACCCCGATACAACAGTTGATAGCCTTGCAGCCAAGATGGGACTTGAGCGCACTCAGTTCTATAGAAAGATCAAGGCCATCACCAACTATTCTCCCGTAGAGCTGATACGCAGCCTGCGTCTTAAGAAAGCACGCGCTATGGTGACCGGATCTGAGAAAAGCATCTCAGAGATTTGCTACGATGTCGGCTTCTCGACACCGGCCTATTTCACCAAGTGCTATCGCGATTCCTATGGGGAGACGCCCTCGGAGACGCGTCAGAAAATGGGATGATAAAATTTTCCTGAGCCTTCATATAATTTTGACATGTAGTTTGACGTATTATATAAAAGGGGAGGTGAACTCTGAATCGCGAAGCCGTTTTTACGGCTTCCGGGCTTCTGGCGATTCGGAATTCACCTCCCTTCCGTTTTTCATATTTTGGATGTGGAGTAAAAATGGCTCAATGCAAATACATGTTTTATTTTGGTGACATGTCGGGGCATTGCGTGCCATGTCAGCCGGGCAAACCATTTAAATTAATGACTGATGAAGACATGGCGCTCCATGTCCCTACGGTTGAATTTATCTTTTCTTATAACCGAGTATTTATGTAGCCCCCTTTTTCCGACGGATATATACCTCGATATAATAAAAAATCTGTGATAAATTGAAAAAAAGAGGATTAGAATAGTAATTTTGTTGCCGAAGCTACAATAAATATTGCATAAAGCGGAAATTGATAGTCAGTTCAACATCTCTTCTATCACCTACCATTCATGTTGTGCTAATTTTGCGACAGAAATTTTAACCAATACTAACATAACATGAAAAAAGGAATCCTCAGCGCGCTGATGCTCCTGCTCTTTGCAGTGACAGCGTTTTCACAGGAAATCACTGTGAAGGGAACGGTCCTGTCTCGTGTAGACAACGAACCCCTCATCGGGGCCACCGTTCTCTGTGAAGTCAACAAGAAGGGTACTGCCACGGACATTGATGGCAATTTCACCCTTTCCGTGCCTTCTGGCTCGGCTATCAAAGTCTCTTATGTAGGCTACGTTCCGGTTGAACTGGTGGCAGAGCCCGAGATGACAATCTACCTTGATGAAGACACCGGTCTTCTTGATGAGCTCGTAGTAGTAGGTTACCAGACAGTTCGCAAGGCCGACCTTACCGGTGCGGTTTCTGTGATGAACATGAAAGAGCCTCTCTCGGAAAACTCCGGTAACATCATGGGTTCTATGGCCGGCAAGCTTCCGGGTGTGAACGTTGTTCCGGATGCAGCTCCCGGTGGCGTAGGTTCAATCCGCGTTCGTGGTATGTCTACCGCTAACTCAAGCAA
>CAZUNU010000142.1:0-7786 GCA_964622105.1 uncultured Sangeribacter sp.
TTCCTGTCTGAGATCAAGACTCCGCATAGAGTGAACAGAGGAAAAGTTTTATCATACTTCTCCAAATTAGGATCACCGCATTCATCGATGAATAGGGTGAAATGTTCCTTTTTGCTGTCTTGTTCCATATTTTAATTGCAAATTTAATACATTTTTGAGATTTATTTTCCAATCAATATAAATCATACAAACGATTAGATTCAAAGTTACCTATAAGAAGACCTATGGCGATTTAGATGTTGCAATCAACATATTTCTTATACAAGTGAAGATTGCTCTCCATTATGAATCCTATTTAACTAAAGATTGAAAATAAACAAATGAGCTGAAAATCGTGTTCTAAACATAAACAGGTATCTTCAATGGTATTCGCTTGAAAATACTTTTTTTACGACTCCCACAATAACCCAGAATTCTTAACCCCGAATGTTATGAAAATAAGACATTTGCTTCCCGTTATCGGTCTTTTTATACTTTCAGCCGTATTTCCTCAGCGTGCCTCGGCTCAATATTACGAGATAGCCAACCGTATTCCTCAGCTTCTGAGCCCTATGCTTTCTGGTGCCGGTAGCTACAAGGGATTCATTGAGGCTGGCTACAACAAGACATTCGGCAACTATAACGCTGACTTCGCGGAGTTCAGCACTTCGCAGGGTTATCAATACAACTCATGGTTCTATATGGGAGTAGGTATGGGTGTAGACGTTCTATTCTCTCATCCCGACAATCAGTGGGGCACCGGCTGGAATCCTGATTCGGGCTTCAACACAAATCATTCATCCACCCAGACAGCTGCTATGCTCCCCCTCTTCACCGACTTCCGGGCCACACTCGGCAGCTCTCAGTTCATGCAGTTCTTCATCGACCTCAAATTAGGATGCTCCTTCCTGCTTGGCAACCGCTACATAGAGATTGGCAACGGTTATCTCACCAATCAGCAGTATTTCTATCTGCGTCCCTCGATAGGCATAAGAATACCTACAAACTCCAATAATCCGAAACAAGCCGTAAGCATTGGCATCAACTACAAGCTGCTCACATCGAATTATTGGAATTCATGGTCGCGCAGCATCACGCTCAACGCTTTGGGCGCGAGCCTCTCCTACGAATGGTAATAAATTCCCGAATCTCGTCTACAAAGGGTAATTCTTCCTACTGTCAATATGCTCATGATATCCTTCTGAAGCAATTTACCGCCATAGATCGGGATGATCTGTAATGATGCCGTCCACATTGAGATGAGGAGTGGATTTGGGCGCTCCTACTGTCCATATCTTCACCTCCTTGCCGTGGTCATGGATCTTCTTTATCATATCATCGGTCACAGACATGTAAAAGAAATTGAATGACGAGATATAATCATATTTACTGAACGAATATTCCGACAGACCACCGTCGATTCCTTCCGGCAAACCGGCTAATTTGCAAACCCAGAGTTTCTCAAGACGCAGTTCGGGCGATATCTGATGAAGAATCTCAAGAACAGAGTCGTCAAACGACTGAGCCACAACCCATCCCGCAGCATCATGGGCAGCGATTGCATCCACAAGCTGTTGCTCTATCCCTTGATAGATGTCGTTGGTGCGTTTTATTTCTACAAGCAATTTTGTTTTTCCGTCTATCAGATCCATCACCTCGTCAAGGGTAGGAATCTTTTGATCGGTCACATTGCCATCCTTATCCACGATGTTGAAACTTCGGATCTCGTCAAACGTAAGCTCTCTTATCAGCCCTTTCCCCGTAGTGGTGCGGTCAATACTTTGGTCATGACAAACCACCACTTTGCCATCGGCCGTCTGATGTATGTCTATCTCAATCATGTCGGCTCCGGCTTCCATACCTTTCTTTATAGCCGCGAGGGTATTTTCAGGCCCGAGCGCCGCGCCTCCTCGATGAGCCACTACTATAAGTCTCTTTATCTCCTCCGGGGTATAATTGCGTGTGTAGAATAAATTGGGTACTACACTTACAGCCACATACCCCAACACGGCTACACATGAACCTATGGCAGCCCACCAGATTTTGCCTCCTTTATTCATTTTTTATTTCAAATTTTAACATTAAACATATAGCGGAAGAGTATGCGTATCACCTGATCAAACCATACGAAGCAGTCTTTTGACTCTATCGCCGCACATACAGCTTCATGTGAGAAATCGTCTACCTCCTTCTCATGCAAAAGACTCCAAAGCAGGAAATTTCCGAATCTGTGAGTGAAGAGATCCGACAATGTTTCTCCCCCTGAATGATAATTGAGTATTTCTTCCCTGAAATTCTCGACGCCAGGAAATTTCAATCCTATTACATCAGAACGAAGAAAAGCATCTGTCTCAGCCGGGAAATAAGTCTTGGCCAGACCGAGCACATTGCCAATACGGCCCAGAAGCGTCTCTCCCTTATAACGTCCGCGACTGCACTCGCTATCATTAAGACGTCTCACCGATTCCTCAGTATCATATTTGGTCATCACATATTTTACTGCTGCCAGTGCCGTGGCAATATATCCGGAATCGCTTATCAATTCAGCAATATTATCAATAAGGTGAAAAAGAAGCTCCTTATCGTTCTCGTCCACAGCCTTGTCGATGAGTTCATAAAGCATCGGCACCGCTGTATCATCGCCTTCATGCGCCACATTGTCACCACTGCTCGAACAGTAGGCCACGCAATACCATGTGATCACGTTTCTTTTGTAGACCCCTGTAGGATTGGCTTTGTGGCTATGACGCGCCTTGAACAGCCCGCGACACCTTTCAGTCCAGTCGCGTGCCTCACGACTAAGTATCTCCAGAATCTCAGGATCTCTCTTAAGCGAATTCAATTCCAACTGGAAGAGATTGTATAGCAAAGACATCTGAAGATAGTCAAACCATTCGAAATTCTCTCTCGATTTATCCAGAAATCCGGTAAAAATCTCTCTTACCAGCTGCCAGTCGGTTGATCCGGCTATAATCAGGATTCGTTCCATTATGAAGTAGGAAAAAGAACACCCCGAGACGTATGCGGACATCATGACCGGAAGAAACTTTCTGAAGCGTTCTCTCTCCGCAATGTGTTCCTCCGACTCAAGCGAATCATGATGCCTGTTGAAGAACCCCACGAAATCCATAGCATCTTTAAGTCGTTTACGGCTCCAGACTCCCTCTTCCGCTTCGTAGGGCACTATGGTGTCATCCCAGAATCCCTGATATTCAACGGCATTATTCACGTAAGCCGACTGAAAAGTGATCTGCTTGCGCATGATCGACTGCAAGAACGGCATTATAGCCCTTACAAGTCTGTAGTTCCAGGTGAAATATCCCGCAATCCCGTTGATCTCAGCAAGCATTTCGCTGATCATGGGTTTATTCTGCGGACGTGTTACGGTAGCATCAATCAGAAGAAGCACAGCGAGTCTTGTTGCAGTCTCCACAAAAATCATCGACCTCTTTCTTTTATCCCCCTTCACTACATTTCCCATCAGCGTGCGCGAACGTATATCGGCATACATAGCTTTCACTATGCGTTTGGCGAGATTTTCCGACAAAGGTGAATGTGTTAGCGTAGTTCGCTTACGTGAAAGATAATATACGAATTTGCATGTTTCGTTGCTCACATCCACAATGTCATCGTTTATAAGTCGCCAGAGAAGAGCCAACACATCTTTTCTGTAAAGCCCCTCGTTGAAGAAATCCGACAACAACATATTGTTGACAGCCACTATCGCCGAATTCCGAAGAGATATGACGTGCCTCAATTTATTGCCTAATTCATTGTGACGCAAGATCACTTCCGATGTAGCCTTGTTTGATGCTATCTGTTGTTTCAACATATTGAATTCAGGCACAAGACTCCGGTCATCCGGCTTGATGTCCAAGATGGCTATCAGCAATGAGAAGAGGTCGGCCTCATAGTTCTCCCGTATAAGCACGTCAAACACTTCCCCCACAAGTTGAGCCACATGTGGATTATCGCCATAGCCGGATATAAGATTTATCAGAAGGGCATAACTATGCGTGCGGTCTATATCAATCAGAATCGCATTTCGCATCATCCCCATGAACACCACGTTCACCGCTGCCCTACTGAACGCTTCCGCTACCAGTTCAGCAGAAAGCCGATTGCCGTGCGTATCGATAAATACCCTGGCCATCATGTATTCCAGGAAACGCTCATATATGAATTCCACGGCCCTTATGTTCTCACCATCCTGGGTTTTGACTACTTCACGCAGAATCGGACGATCCGGTTTGTTTCTGAGCTCAGTATATGCAGCTGTCAGGCCATCTTTTTTATAAATCATATTCGCAAGACGGTAAAGGATGTCTTGCTGATTGTTCACGGCTTCGCGCAGACGAAGGTTTGTGATGCTCCCGGCAGGCTCTCCTGCGAGATAAGACTGCATCAGGATGGTAGCCAACTCCTCCAAAAGAACGCACTGTTTACGTCCGGCAAATGTGTGATCGCGTATATCTGTCAACATTTTGTCGAACAGTTTCACAGATGTGTAATCAGTAAGATCTGAGGATATCTTACTTCCTACATAATTACTGCACACAAATTTCAGCACCAACGGATCTCTGAGTCTGAGCACTATTCTTCGGTCAATATCTCCGAAAGAAGTAGACATCTGATAAAGTTCTCCATATTTCTGATAAGCCGCCTCAGTCTCCTTGTCTGTAAACCCGATTACCGAGTCTTCAAGACCATCGCCAAACACTCTATCCTCCGGCAATGTCATACGGGGCATGATCTGGTTTTTCCAGGTAAACGATCTGCAGGTGGTGATCACCTTAAACCTTGGATATTCAGCTGATACAAGATGATCCACGATATCAGAAAACAGACGTAAAGGAGCATCTTCTCCGACGCCGTCAGCTTCATCAGCCTCGGCGCTGCCCTTATATCGCAGACATTCATTAACGGCATCAAAGAAAAAATATACATTTCTGTCTTCCTCTTCAGCCTTGGAATGGAGATGTTGAAGCAGACGTCTCAGCGGTTTGCGGAAACTTACCCCGAAAATCGTCTTTAACGTCTCAACAAGAGAAAGATCGGCAAATGCCGACCCGCTGAAAACGAGAACCGGAGTTGAGGAATCAAGAAAAGTTTCAGTCCAATGGCATAGTTGGTTGGTCTTTCCCTGTCCTGCATCGCCCGACAACGGCAGGAGATTAAAGGAGGAAGCTGAAAACTCATTGAAAAGTCGCGACAAGTGCTCCCTATCTACAAATAGATCTCCATTATATTTCTTCTCCTTCTGAACCTGCATCATATATTCAGCTGAATGAAGATGCATGCACTCGCATAGCTCCTTCCAGTTAGATTCTTTAGAGATATCAAAGCCGGGCAATAGCTTCTGCATGAACCTGTCAAATTCCGTATTGAGACTCTCCGTTTCGTAACCGTGCACATTTTCATCGGATGATTCAAATCTTACTTCCTCTCCTTTCAAGGTCTGGAAGATATAGACAAAGCTATCATCTTTAAAAATAACGAGTGGGAAAAGATCCACTGTAGGATAAGCGGCAAAGTCTACAAAATAGTGCCTCGGTTCATTGAGAGACAGTGCTGTCTCCTCTTCGCTTAGCTTCAGATAGCCGTTAAGGACAAATACTTCTTTATTAGAACCCACAGCCCATACCCGGGCCTCAGTCAGTGGAGCCAAACCTTTGAGCATGGCTTCGGCTTTGGGAGCCAGTGTCTCCACCACATTCCTGTAAATGCTTTGTGAGAGTGAGGTGGAGTGCCCTTTATAGTCATTACGTATCTTCACCACACCGGTAGATTTGGCCGAACCTGTAAGAATATCCGTACGCCGGGTCTTCACATTTTCCAATAAGCTGATCACCAAAGGATGATCCGGATAGAGCTGACGAATCGACTCCAGAAGCGGATTGAAAAGCTCGTTGACTGAATCTCCAAACGAAAGAGGACGTTTGCGGTCGATGGTCCTTACCGCCCTTATCACACCTTTCTGCCTTGCACCCTCCCCATGTTCCGAACATAGACCAAGAAAATAGCAGTTGAGCCATTGCACACTCATCTCGAAAAAATCAAGAAGGTTGGTCATGGTGTCTTTATAGTTTTCCCTTTCATAAGCGGCCAATGCCCTCCTAAGAGGCAACGACATGGTGACAGGAAGAACCTCCGACGCTTTCCTTATCTCTTCTTCCGGGAAATGAATAACGCTCATAATGACTTTTGTGGGTTAATTTTTTACAAATCTACAAAATATCAAGCAAATAATTAGTATTTTTGCAGATGAAGTTGTCTAAACTTATTTCTTTGTCAAGATTTTTTCAAATTTTCCGGGGCTAACCTTAATATACATCTGCTTATGCCACTTTATAATCACACCGCTTTTCTGTGCGGATGTTTCAGCTATGACACATCCGTCGACTTCGTAAATACCCTGTCTTCCCTTGGGTGGCACACTGTAGAGGCCTCACAAGAGGAAATCGCAATCTATCGTCAGTATTTCTATCCCGGATTTGTAGATTTCTCTTTGGGAGGTGGCACCGGTTTCAAGGTATCACGCATGTGCCTTTCAGGACCGTGGAAAATAATGGTAGCGGCAACTGAAGTGGAGATTAAGGATATCGTGATATACCTGATGCCATATGGGATGGCTCTTTATTCCATTCAAACTCAGCAGGAAGCCGAGAATCTCGGCGCATTCACTTATCCCCTCTTCCTGATGCGTGAGGTTCGCCGTTGGAGCGAACCGGTTTTGGCTGATTTCTGCCATACAGTGATCAAGCCTTTGGAGGAGGCTTCAAGACGTCTCGGCTATCAGGGCGAGACATTGATAGAAAACGGCAACAAACTCAAGGTGTTTCAGATTGTATCGACCGACCGGAAAGAAAACTTCTCCACGGATACCGACACTCTTCTTTTTGAATTCGGCACTCTCGGGAAAATCGGAGGCTGCGACAATAATGACCCCGACAGTCCATCGCAATCTTACATAGACAACGTACTGAGCGGACATACGCTGAGTTACTTCAACAACTGGCGTGGGCTTGCACTGTTTGACACTTTCACCTTAATCGGCTACAGCGTCAAGCCTTGGGTGCTCGACACCTGGAAAAACGATTATTTCGGGCTTATTTATATCCATAGCCTTTTCTGCAAATTCTATCTGTTCAGTCTTGCGGCACGCTTCCGTTCAGATCCGGAACAAAGTGAGGCTCTTGAGAGGGAATATCATGAATTTGAACGCTTGTATACTTTCCATAGGATATCTTACAATTTTCTTCCGGGAGAAATAGACCGAGCTATCGACAAAGCCTTGGAGATCAGCGAGGAAAAAGAGCTAATCGCAAAGTATATTTCTGACTACAACCGTCTGCGTGAAGAAGAGTCGGGAAAACGGCTAAACCGCATCTTGACTTTCCTGGCGATAGTGACCGTTTTTTCCACAGTGTGGGATATAGCCTGCATGATAGATGCCATGTGGCCTTTCGAGGCGTTCAATATGAAGTTGGAATACATTTTCCGTATCGTAGTCTCGCTCACGCTCCTCACAGTCATCTTAGCTATCATCTCAATGTTGCGCAAGCCTACAAAGCACTGATTTCTCTTGCAAGACACCCGTATTCCCTACTAAATACTTTGCGCTCCCCTCCTCCCGCTCATCCCATCTTCCCAGTCTTTATTCTGGCTATCAGCAAATTAATATTTGAATGGGAATATTTTTTGGTTGCACCTCTTGCGGAATCGGAAGTTTTGTATTAACTTTGCATTCGGAAATGCGCACGTGGCGTAATGGTAGCCGCGCCAGACTTAGGATCTGGTGTCTAAC
>CAZUNU010000143.1:0-7733 GCA_964622105.1 uncultured Sangeribacter sp.
AGGGGCGAGGAGCGAAGTCTGCTCCACTTCGTCATGATGAGCGCCGATGGCATTGCAAATCTCGGGTTTCTCCTTGAATTTCTCAGCGAGTTTCATGCCGAGTAGTGCGTGGGGGAGTTCCGGCTCATCATCGGGAACTTTTCCGATATCGTGGAGAAGTCCGGCACGACGCGCCTTCTTGGGATTGAGACCGAGCTCCGATGCCATCACTGCACAAAGGTTGGCTGTCTCGCGAGAGTGCTGGAGCAGATTCTGACCGTAAGATGAACGGTATTTCATTTTGCCGACCATTCGGATAAGCTCCGGATGCAGACCGTGAATACCGAGGTCTATGGCTGTTCGTTTACCTGTTTCGATAATTTCCTCCTCAACCTGGCGTTTGACTTTTGCCACCACTTCCTCAATGCGGGCAGGATGGATGCGCCCATCCACTACAAGCTGATGGAGAGCCAGACGGGCAATCTCACGGCGTACGGGGTCAAATCCTGAAAGCACGATAGCCTCCGGAGTGTCGTCTACAATTATCTCGATGCCGGTGGCAGCCTCCAGAGCACGTATGTTGCGTCCTTCGCGACCGATGATTCGTCCTTTGATCTCGTCGTTATCAATATGGAATACTGTGACTGAATTTTCAACGGCAGCTTCAGTTGCCACTCTCTGAATTGATTGTATCACAATCTTCTTAGCCTCTTTCGACGCAGTTAGCTTGGCATCGTCCATTATGTCGTTGATATAGCCGGCGGCGGCCGTCTTGGCCTCGTCCTTGAGCGACTCCACGAGTTTCTCCTTAGCCTCTTCGGCAGAAAGGCCGGAAATGCGTTCCAGCTCATCCTGAGCCTGGCGGTGCAGGTGCTCCACCTGGTCGTGGCGTGAATTGATGTGTTCCTCACGATTGTCGAGGGCAGCCTTGGCAGAGTCAAGCTCTTTTTTGCGACGGGCGAGTTCACCCTGCTGCTGATTGAGTTGCTGCTCTTTCTGGCGGGCACGTACCTCAGAGGCCTGGGCTTTCTGCACTTTCTGTGATGCTGAGCGCTCAGCCTCGGAGAGAATCTTCATCTCCTCTTCCTTGGCTTTGAGAATTTTCTTCTCTTTGATCACGTCTGCCTCTCTTTTCGCCTCCTCGATGATGATATTGGCCTGGGAGCGTGCATTTTTCTTAGCGACAGCCATGGCTGCTACGTAGCCAACTGCGGCTGCGGCCAAAGCTATTATGATCCATATTGTCGTTTCCATGTTATCTAATAATACGATTTCTGATGGTATTTAATGAAGATGTTATAGTTGTTTCAAAAATGATTGTCTCGATATAGAGAGATGATAATTGCTGGCTGAAACCTGTAGAAACACGAAAAGCCTGAAAACCGCTTTCAGCGGATTCCGGCTAAAAGAGAAACAACAATACGAAAACTGACAACCGGGGATTTTTAAGGCATCCGTGTGGCATTATTGGCGATTGACCTTTCTGCCCGGCACGCAATAGAACTACCGGTTCAGGCGCCGGCTTCGGATCTATGGTTCAGAATCAAGTCGAGCTTACGCTCGAGTTCTTCGGCCATGGCTGTGGCTTCCTTGTGCCTGTTAAACAAATCCTGATAATAGTAGGCTATCTGGTAGGCTACCATGGCGAGGATCTCCCTGTCGGATCTTGAGGGATATTGCTGACGGAATTCCTTGAATTTGTCGGAAGCAATTCTCTCGGCATCGCGCACCGCATCCTGCCGTTTGAAATCGACAGTGAGGGTAAGTCGCTCCCCGCCTATATTTAGAATCATTTTGACTTTGTCGGTATCGTTCATCGTCATTCCTCCTTAAGCATGGAGATGCAATTGTCGATGGTTCGAATCAATCGGGCAATGTGACGCCTGGTTCTTATTATGGAATCAGGTGAGGCGGCCAGCCGATGCGACATAGTTAGAAATTCTACATCTCTTTTGGTTACCTCAAGTTCCTTCTTGCATTCTTCGAGCTCAATCCTAAGATTTGAGTTCTCTTCCTCGAGTTTGTCTATACGTGTGCCGAGTGCATTTTCGTGCTCGCCAAGTATATTGACTTTATCTGAGATTGTCTGTAGAAGAGTTGTAAGAGGAAGCGCCATCACTGCCTAAATTTTTACAAAAGTAACACCTTTAGGCGAATTAACCAAATTTTTTATAAACATTCCTTTCTGTTATCATGCAATTGAGCTTGCTTCGGAAACTGGCATGACAAAGAAAAAAGACCGTGAATAAGCTTCACGGTCTTTCGGGGAACATATGTAAGTGTGGAATCTATGCTATCCATTTTGTTCCTGAAGTTGATCAGTACCAGTTTATGCCATTGTCAGCGGGCGACTGCTGATCATATTTGAGGTCTTTGAGCAGCGACGACTTGACGGCTATATGGAAGTTGTATGACTTGTAAGGGCCGAAGGGCACAAACGAAGCTGACATCGTGAAGCAGTGTATGTCGCGCGACACTGAACAATTCATGTAGGCAATCTTATGTAGGTCGAAATTATAGGATGCCGAGAAAGAGAAGTTCCAGTTGGTAGTGGGGCGGATATTTCCGGAGAAGGAGAGGTTTTGGGTCCATTTACCTCGGTATTCGAGTTTCTTTTTGTCAAATGTGCCGTAGCCGTAGTTGACGGAGTAGTTGAAGGTTAGGCTCCATGGACATTCCCATTTTGCATAGCCGTCGGCATCTGCCGCCGCCTGTTCTTCACGTGCCTGTCGCCTACGTTGCTTCTTGACGTCGCCGTGCTTGTCGAAATCATCAGCTTCAAAACCGTCGGAGCCGTCAAAGGGAGCGTCATCATTACCGTTGCCGTTGTTTTTATTGTTGTTCTTATTATCTTTCTCACTCTTCTTTTTGAAAGTCTGGTTATTGAATGTATATGAGAAAGATGTGCCTGTAGATGAGAGGCGGGCCCAGCCTTTTCCGGCTGCGAGACGGGTCTTGTTGATTCTTACAGGTGAACCGCTGGGAGAAAGCGCATAGCAGTAGGGATCCCAGGTTGCCGACAAGTTGAGGTTGAAGTTCTTGACCAGACGCAGGAGAATGGAGGTGTTGATGTTACTCCAGTTCATTGAGTCGGCCGCGAAATTATAACTCTGACTTATTGACAGATTCTCGATCAGCGAAATCTTTTTCACTCCCGTGGAGTCTGCATCACTCTTCACCTTCATTTCAAGGTTGTTGGCGAGACTCACCGATACCACTCCTGACTTGCCTTGTGATGTTGAACCGAAAATTCCGTGAGAGAAATAATTATATTTCTTCGTCTGCGGATTTCCTTGTTCGTCTATATAATTATAGCTGCCCCAGCTGCCCCACATCGGATCGCTGAAGTCGGGAGAAGCGGAGAAAGACACGGTAGGCGTCAGCACGTGACGGATCATCTGCACCTTGTCACCGAGGAATTTCATCGGTTTCCAGAAACCGTATATCTTGGTGTCGAGAGATATAGATCCGTTGAAGTCGAATGCATTATAGAAGCCGTAGGTGGTATCCAGCACCTCGCGCGAAGCCTGGGTATCCCATTGGCGCTTGATCTTGGATGAATACATACGGTCGTTCATCGAAATCGACGGAGAGATGTTGATATATTTGAAGATGGAGAAGGTTGCGGAAATCGGGAGAGAATGACGCATACCGTTTCTCCAGTCTTTTATGAGGCTCTTCTTGAAGAATTGATCCTGTTGGGCTGTGAGAGAGTTCTGGAACTGGCCGCTGTATGAAAGACGTATTTTTTCATACCATCTTTCCCCACCAACAGACTGCTTGCGTTTGAAAGGTGCCGTCTGAGAGAGTGTCACGTTGAGGTTAGGAAATGAAACCGCCAGTGTCGAGTCTTGTGTGCGCTGTGAGATGTTGGCTGTGGTGGATAGGCTCCATTTCGTACCGGGAAAACGGTAAGTCATGTTTACCGTAGAAGATTTGGTATTCTCTGTAAACGATGAATTGTAATAGGAGCTGAGGTCATTTCGCGAATAGCCTGATGTGGCGAAGTTCACAGACGCCGAGAAATTCATGTTTGGGTTGGCCTTCGCATCTTGCGAGTGGCTCCAGATGAGCTGGAAGTTTTTCTGTTTTGAATAATCAGGACTTCCTTTCTCTCCATATATAGTGGTGATGTATGAGAAATCGAAGCTGCCACGGAATTTGTAGCGCTTTGTATATGAAGAGTGACCGGATACTCCCCAAGACCCCTTGGTGTAAATTTCACCGCGAAGAGCGAGGTCTACGTAATCAGAAATTGCGAAATAGTAACCGCCATCCCTGAGATAGAAACCTCGGTTGTAGTCTTCGCCTACGGTAGGAAAGAGGATACCGCTCGAATAGTCTTTAGAGAATGGGAAGTAACCGAAGGGGAGAGCGATAGGGAGAGGCACGTCAGCCACAACCATATAGAACGGGCCGGTGATCACGTTCTTGCCCGGCTTCATACGTCCCTTCGTGATATTTACGTAGAAGTGGGGATGCTCATGGTCATCGCAAGTGGTATATTTACCGTTGGAGAAGAAGAATGTGCCGTCATCCATTTTTTTGGATGCACCACCGGTGAGAAATCCTTCGCCTTGTTCGGTTATGACGTCGGTGATGTAGCCACGTTCCGTCTTGAAGTTATAGCTCATCTCTTTCGACTCATACTCATCCTTACCGTCCTTGAAGACAGGATAGCCTGTCATATTGCCGGCTGAGTCAAGAGCTCCGGAGGCATAGACTGTGTTCTTGTCGAGCTCCATTCGTATCTCCTCAGCGTTGAGTTTGAATGAACCGTACTCCACATCAGCGCTACCATACAGATACGTGTTATTCTGGCCGACCATCACAAGTGAGTCGGTAGCTTCGAAAGTCACGGCCGTCTCAAGATCGGATTTTGTGCGGTTTATGCGTGAAAGCACGGAGCGTGAGGAATCTGCAGGAAGCGCTTCACCATGCCTCGCCCGATAAGAGGAATCATTTTCCATTCCCGGCCTTGGTAGTGAAAGTGAATCAGGAAGCGCATGGATCCCGGCTAACGAATCAGGAAGGATACCGGCCCCGGTCACTGAATCTGCGGGCACACGAAAAGCCGCCACTGAATCTGCCGGCACACGGGATGCCATTACTGAGTCAGCGGAGGGTATCTGAGGCACATCCATAGGTTTCATCTGAGGATGCCCTGATTGCCCGGCTATTATGGAGCCGATAAAGGCAAAAGCCGATATATATAGGATTGGTCGTCGCTTCACGATTTGCTGGTTCATGTTGCTGGTCTCTCCGGAGGCTGTGGAAAACAACAGGCGGCTGCGGAGATTCGCTTTGCGATTGCAAAGTTAGCAATAAAATGCAAGCTTGATGCGAAATAAGTTTTAAAAAAACATAAGTACCTGCAAAAATCAATAAATCAGCCGGTAAATTCTTATGTTACTTGAGGCGGAAGAAACCGGTCGGTTAGCCTTGACCGAACATTGAATGGAGGGTGAGAAAACGCTGCAGAGAGTCTGGACCGAATTTCTCCATCTGGCTGATCACTTTCGCGAGAGGCTTCTCTTCAGTCAACTTACCGGACTTTGAGAAGAACTTGTCGGCATAGCAGATAGCTTTTTCCTCGATTGAAACCGGACACATGTCGCGGTGAGGTAGGGGGAGGTTTTGCCGGATAATGTCATCGGTAGTCAGACCGGAACCTGTATGCCGCTCGCAAACAAGAGCATGGCGGTGAAGACCGAGTGTATCGAGCATACGCCTGCCTTCCACTCCATGGCAGATATAAGGAAGATCACCATAACAGAAAATGGATGGTGCGTCACACTTCACAACCCCGATATCATGGAGAAGAGCAGCTTCATTCACGAAATCCAGATCAGCTTCAATCCCTTTTGTTTGCAGACAGTCGAGTGCTTTACGGGCCACACATTCAGAATGTGTGGCCACGGTATAAAGCAGTTCGGGATTATCCTTATAATATAGATCGAATATTCCGGCTATGTCGAGCATATCAATATCCGGAAAAGATCAGTCGATTATCTCACACCATCCGTGAGTGTCGGGTTCCTCACCATACTGGATAGCGCGGATCTTGTTGTAGAGTTTGGTGGTCACAGGTCCTGCTTCACCATCGCTTGAGATTATATATTTCTCGCCTGTGTCGAGATCATCAATCTCTGAAACCGGAGAACAAACGGCGGCTGTGCCACAAGCTCCGATCTCCTCGAAGGTAGAGAGTTCCTCAAGAGGCACGTGGCGTTGCTCTACCTCCATGCCGAGGTCAAGTGCGAGCTGACGGAGGCTTTTGTTGGTGATAGAAGGTAGTATTGACTCACTGGCGGGAGTGATATACTTATTCTCCTTGATGCCGAAGAAGTTGGCTGCGCCACATTCGTCTATATATTTCTTCTCTTTCGGATCCAGGTAAAGCATGACGGAATAACCGAGGTCATGAGCCTTTTCTCCGGCTACGAGCGAAGCTCCATAGTTGCCGCCTGCCTTGATGGCACCGGTGCCTTTGGGAGCTACACGGTCATACTCACGGCTGATGCAGACTTTTGTAGGTTTGAAGCCCTCCTTGAAGTAAGGGCCAACCGGAGTGACAAGCATGATCACAAGATATTCGGCAGAGGGGCTTACGCCAACTCTCGGAGATATACCGATCTCAAGAGGGCGGATATAGAGTGAAGCTCCGGTGCCGTAAGGGGGCACGAATTTCTCGTTGAGTTTCACCACTTTTCTTACCATCTCGCAGAAAAGTTCCTCAGGCATGGGCTCCATCTTGAGGCCTTCTGCTGATTTGATGAAACGGCGGGCATTTTCATCCATGCGGAATACTCTAACCTTGCCGTCTTTTCCACGGAAAGCCTTGAGACCTTCAAACGCTTCCTGACCGTAATGGAGACATGAAGCAGCGATATGAAGGGGGACGAACTCTGAGTCGGAGACTTCTATCTCTCCCCATTTTCCGTCTTTGAATGTACACCTCACGTTGTAATCTGTCTTTATGTAGCTGAAGGAGAGGTTACTCCAGTCAATTTCTTTCTCTTTCATAAAATGTAGGCACTTGCTAAAAAGAAGTTATAGTAATTGCAGAATCATAGAGCTATCTTGCAGGTGAGTTCACCGACTTTCACTATGTAGACGCCATGGGCACCTACAGATAATTTAGAACTGCCGGATGGGAGGGTCTCGGTAGAAACTACCCGGCCGAGTATGGTGAATACCGTTATGTCGATCTGTCGGCCTGAGTTAACGATAATGTAACCGGGCACTGTCAAGATTTCGACATCTGCTTCCTTGGCCACTGTCTTCGCTTCACGTATCTCAGTCTTGACCGGCTCCCATCTGCTCACACCTGCTGCGCTGCATATGGAAGATGCAGCTATCATGAGAGCGGATATAAGTGAAAAAAGCCGTTTTCTTGTCATAGAAATAATTGGAAGCGATTACGTTAAGCGGGCCTCATGCTTTGCCAAGGCAAATGTTTTGCCTGAATGCAAGGGCAAATTGAGGGCCTATTCCGCTTTAGAATGTAAAATTACAAAAAAAAATGGAAAAGCGGAAAGCTTTTCCATTTTTTATAGATTATGTGTGCACGCAGGCACATCGTGGGGATGTCTTATTTACCCTCTTTCTGCATCTGCTCCTTGAGAGCCTGAAGAGCACCGAGATCACCGAGAGTTGTCTTCTCGATCTGGGGAGCTGCTGCAGTTTCCTCCTCACGGCGGGGTTTCTTAGCTGCGGGACGAGCGGCACGAGCCTCAGCCTTGTTGGCATCC
>CAZUNU010000144.1:0-7678 GCA_964622105.1 uncultured Sangeribacter sp.
AAAGTAGTGTAAATAGGTGAAAGGTAAAGGCTCTATCCGTTGCGGCTGTAGGGTTTGACCGCCTTTCACCTAACCTTTCACCTGGCATTTCACCTAATCCCAGGTGAAAGGGTTTAGAAGGGAAGTTCGCCGTCGTCGCCGTCGATTTCGTGGAACTGCTGCTGCTCATAGTTCGGTTCCGGGTCTGCTCCGCCCCTGCTCTCCGCCAGTTCCTCCGCATCGTCCACGGCGTCCTTGCTCTCGGAGAGCTTGCCTATATGGAATTCTACGAAGCGGCTGCTGCGGGTACCGAACCACTTCATTACAGTGTAGGTCTTGCGACCTCCCTTTTCGGTGTACGAGGAAATCAGGCCGTTGTCCGCCATGTATTTCATGGTCTTGCGGGGGCTGTATCCGGCCTTGCTCAGGGCCTGGTTGAGCATGGAGGGGAAAATATAGGCGGTGTTCCCGGTGTCGCTGGTGAAGCCGAGGCAGGTGCCGACGGCGTTGGTACCGAAGTAAGCCTTGTTGGAGAGTATCCAGTCCACAATGAACTGGACGGCGTTTTCGTTGACGTCGGTGGCGTTGCTCTCTACCTGGTTTACCAGGATATCCGCTGCCATTCGCTTTGCTTCCTTCCACGCTTCCTCCGGCTGGCCTCCGAAGAACCAGGCGTCGATCATGGCGTCGGCCAGGGCCACGGCTGCGATCCCAGCTATATGGGAGCCGTTCTTGCCCTCGCTGATTGCTCGAACGTGGTCCTGCATTTGCTCGTAAAGGTCCACGATCTGGCGCTCATCCATGGCGAGTATCTTCTCTATGAAGGCCGGTCCTGCCCAGCCGCAGTCCGTCGCTGATTGCTGGTGCATGAGGGCGGCGTCCGCCTCGTTCTCGAATGGTCCGCCGTAAATCTCCAGGACACGGGTGCTGACGCCGGTCTGCGTGGTTTCTGTGCTGAGGGGTTCCTCTCCGGTGGCCAGGGCGACGGTTCGCCATTGGTGGATGGTCTGGAGGCCACCACCCTTGCTTCCCCTGATCTTTCCGGTACCGCTGGCGATCATGTAGACGATCTTCTCCAGCGCACCCTGGTTATTCCAGGCAAGCTGCCGCTCGTCGATGCCAAGGGGGAGATCGCAGTAAAAAGCGGCGGTCCGCTCCAGGCCGACCTGGGTGGCGTTGAAGCTGACCATGAGGCGCTCCGGGTCGCCCCAGGCCGAGAGGGCGGCTTTGAGGGCGGCGGTCTTTCCTCCCTTGGAGCCTCCCCAATTGTAAACGAAGAAAATTCTTTGCTTCACGATCCGAAGCAGGGGAGCGGCGAAACCTGCCGCCAGGATGAACCGAAACTTCATCCTGTCTCGGTGCGGGGCCATGTGGGCCACCCACCGTTCCATGGTGCCGTTTTTGCAGTAGGCCGCTGCCATTCCTCGCTGGGATGGGTCGATGTCCAAGGTGAGGCCGTCATCATGGCCTGGGAGGAATCGTTTTCCAGGTTGCCAGCCGAAGGTGGACGTGGCGTCGTTCTTTGGGATGATGTCGATGTTTTCCGCCTCCAGCGCCCCCAGAAAACTCACCACCCGTTTGGCGTTCTCCGAGGTGATGGTGCAACCCAGGTCCGCCAGCGTGGTGATGGACCGGCTGGAGAAGATCGTGGACCGGGGGTAGATGGCCGTCTGCCACTGGCCGTCCCGCTTGAAGGCGATTTCTATCTTTTCGTCGCCGGTTTCCAGGCTCTTGAGGCGCTGTGTCAGAATGATGGGGGTCCGGCAGACGCCGACCGGGGTGTATGTCTTTTGGTCGATGGCGCTGATGCCCTTCTCCGAATAAATCCAGCCCTCCGGCTGGCGCAGGTTGATCGGCGCTCCCTCTATGGCCTCCGGGGTGAGTTGCTTGTCCAGGTCGATGTGTTCCGCCGCCTTGAGGGCCTCCCGGATCAGCTGGGCGGCTTCCTCTTTTCCGTGCTTGATGTAGAGATCGCTGGGGTCTTTGGTGCCGAGGCGGTCGCAGGACCAGAGATAAATATCCCCGGTGAAGCCGCCCTCCTTCAGCCCCTGGAAGAGCTTCTTTGTGAAGGTTTCCCCTCCGCCGTCCGGCTCCTTGTGGATGTAGAGCTTCAGCCCCTGGAGGGTTGCCGCCTGGTAAGATTTGAACATGGAGGCCCCGGCGACGCCAATGGCGGGGAGGCCCATGTACCAGAGGCTTTGGGTGTCGCTCTCTCCCTCCACCAAAATGGCCCAGCCCACCTTCCTGATCTCCTGGAGCCGCCATTCGCCGTAGAGGCATATCTTCCCGGCGCTGCCCTTTTGCCAGCGGAAGCCCTTATTGCCGTACCTCTTTCGGACGGCTGCTTGCTGGTTGTCCTCTGTGAAGTATGGCATCTGGAGGCAGGTCAAACCACCCCGTTCCTTTTTCGTGACCACTCTGCAGGTGTCCGTCAGGAAGTCCACGGGGAGGCGCTTGTCGAAGCTGTATTGCTCCACGCTGTATGGGACCAGGTCAGTGGCGGCGGTCTGCTTTGGCTTCGGTTTCGGCTTTTGGCTGTCCTGCGTCACGCCGTAGTTCTCCAGGATTTCCTTGTAGGCTTGCTTGGTGTCGATTCCGTGGAGCTTGGCGTAAAAGGTCACGAAGTTCCCGCCGTCATCCTCCGAGAAGCAGTACCACTGTCCTGTTTTCAGGTCCGCCGAGAAGCTGTTTTGCTTGTCCTGGTGGAATGGGCAGAGGCCGGTCAGGTTGTCCCCGGCTATTTGGTATTTCTGAATGACGGAGGTGTACTCCCGCCGGTAGTCCACGATCCGGTCGAGATCCACGTTATCCCGTGCCATGCTTCATCACCGCCTGTCCGTTGCATTTCATCATTCTGTTGCCCTCGCTGTATATTGTGGGCTGGTACCGTCCAAAGGCGGCACCAGCCCTGTTTGGTTTAGGCGAAGGGCAGGGGCGCATCCCCGTCATCGTGAGGAGGGGCTTCCTCGAAAGCGCCGCTCTCCCCGTTCATCGCAGCCATCTCCGCATCGTCCGGGGTGACGTCCACCGCTCTGCCGGTCTGCTGGACCGGGGTGGCGGTGTAATCATCCAGGGTGATGGCCATGCTCTGGTATTGGGCCTTGATCTGGTTCCGGAGCTGCTGGACCTGGGCGGCGATGTTGGTGGGCAGGACGCCTTTCTTCTTGATGGTGACCTTGCTGTATGGCGTCCCGTTGGCATTCTTTGTCTTTTCCAGGCCGAAGGTGACGATCATGCCGGTGTAGGGGGTGCCGCTGGCCAGGATTTTCGCCAGCTGCTTATTGACGTCCTTGATGGAGGTGGGCGGGATCGTCAGAAGGTAGAAGTTCGGGTCGCCGTCCATCATCATGTAAATCCGGCGCATATTCTTGCAAGCCTTCCCCCGGCTGGGGTTGCCCTTCTCATCCACGCCGGTGCCGTACTGGTTCCACTGGCATCCCTCGCAGTTGATCACCTCGCCGGTGCCGGGGCAGAAGCCGGTCTTGCCGTCCATGCTGGAGCAGGTCGGGATTTTGTCCTCCGGGTTGCTGGCGGAGCCATAAGAGCCCGGCCAGTAGGCGCTCAGGCGGTGGGTGAACACGATCACCGCATCGATCTCCTTCGCGGGGTCGGCGTCCCCTTCGTCCTCACCCTGGACCTCGAAGGCGAGGCCCCCGCCGCTGGGGACCTTGATCTGGCGGCAGTTGATGCCGCTCTCCGGGTCCAGGTCCTCCATTTCATCCTGCAGTTCCGCCAGGAGCTCCGGGTCGATGCCCTCGTAGCGGTTGGCGATCTTGAAGCTGTCCATGAGGGCCAGCT
This sequence comes from uncultured Sangeribacter sp., assembly GCA_964622105.1. Lineage (GTDB taxonomy): Bacteria > Bacteroidota > Bacteroidia > Bacteroidales > Muribaculaceae > Lepagella. The sequence continues at coordinate 3,778 of CAZUNU010000144.1, forward strand.
CCGTGCTGGTGTTCTTCTTTCCTGCCATGTTTTATTCCTCCGTTTCTTTTTCGCCGTCATCGACGGCCTCTGCTTCATGGAACGCGGCGGCACCCGCCAGTTCCTCCATGGGGGTGGGCTGGTCGCTCCCAGCCGTTTCGGCGGTGTAAAGGTCCTGCAGGGTCCGGCTCATTTCAGCCGCTGCCTGGATCAGGACCGCCGCCGCCTCGCTGGTGCTGTTGACGATGGAGCTGGTGGCCTCGATGGCCGGGTAGTTGGGGTCCGCCAGCGTACCCAGGAGGGTGGAAAGGTCGCCCTTGATCGAGCCGACCGCTTTGGCGATCCGGGCATACTGCTCGGCGGCGATGCCGTAGGCTTCGTGGCGGTTCCGCACCGGGGCCGGGGTGACGCCGTACTCGGCGGCGGTCTGGCGGCGGCTTTCCTTGATGATCACCTGGGCCTCGTTGATGGAATCGCCGGTCAGGGCCTGGATGGCGGCGGTCAGCCTGGGCCGGGTGTCCAGCTCCATCTGCTCGTAGTTGTTCACTTCTTCTTCCCTCCCTTCGCCTTTTCCTTTCTTCTGGTGATGTCGTTGTAGTCATAGCTCCGAATGATGGCGTCCAGGCCATCGCTCAGTTCCCCATGCTCATCGACATAGGCTTTGATTGTGGACTGGAGGGTGCGGGGGTCCACCTTTTCCACAATGATATCCCCAAGCCCTTCTTCACGGAGGGTGTCCAAGAAGTCCACGCCGCTCTCCGCCAGTTCGCTGTCGGACCGCTTGGTGTAGGACGTCTTGGGCGTCAGGCTGAAGCAGTAGCCGCCGGTGGAAATGCGGGGGCAGTCGTCATCCACCATCTGCTGGGCGATCTTCTCCTTTGCCGCCTCGATGGCGGCGTTGTTGGCCTTGGTCCTTTCGGCCAGGTCATCCTTCTTCTCCAGGAGTTCCTGGTACTCCCGGACCATTTCGAGCAAGCTCACGTTTTACCATCCTTTCTTCGTCCGGCTCCGATGCCGGTTCGTAGCAATCCTTCAGGTAGGGATTCCGGGCGCAGCAAGTGCATTTCTGTGGGCGCTTCCGGCCCTGCCATCTGCACCCGGCGCAGTCGCCTGTCACCGGTCCGGCTCCAGGCGCTTGCAGGTGGGGTCGCCGCTTTCTCCGAGGCCGTAGTTCGGCACCCGGTAGGCCATGCACCGCTCCCCAGCGCAAACGTCGAACCGCTCCCGCATGGTGACTGTCCCTTTGAGGCCATTGCACTCCCACTCGATGATTTTCTTGAACGGGCAGAGGGGCTTCTGCTGCTTGTCGCTCATGGGCCATTCCTCCTTTCCTCTATGTCGTAGATTGCCTTGAAGATCGGGTAAAACTGGGCGGGTACCACGGCATTCCCAAGGCATTTCAGCCGACCGACGCGGTTCGGTACTCCGACGGCTATTCTTGGGATTCCTGCTTCCCAGGTCCCGTCTGTCCATCCGGCTCTAACGCTGTCCATCCAGGAGGAAAGCCCATCATGGCCTCCACCCAGTCCGGGTTCAGCTGTCCACCGTTCCACGCTGCCATGCTCCGGCGTTCCTCCGCCGTGATCTTTCCTGATTCCTCCATGGCCTTTAAGCTCTTGTAAGTATTCGCCCCTCCGCAGAGGCCGGCTCCGGTCGTGGGTGTGGGGTACATCGCCGTGGCGGTCTGAAGGTTCGGGCCTCCCTGCCTGGTCTTTGAGAAGGACGGTCCCTTCCCCATCTGGGCGGTCGGCGTTGGCCACATCCGCACATAGTCCAGTAGCCTGGGGCTGCTCTTGTGCTTCAGCTTCGCTGATTCGGATGTGGGCAGATTGTTCGCCGTGGGCGTCGGTATGAAATAAATCGCTCTGTCCTTTGATCCTGCCCACGATGCATACTCTGTCGCGTCTGTGCGGGGCGTTGACACCGCAAGCTGGAAATACAAGCGCCCTTGTTTCGTAGCCTTGTCCTTCCAGGTCAGCAAGCACAGCGTCGAGTGCCATGTTGATGATTCCAGCAACATTTTCACCAACAATCCAACGGGGCCGCAGTTCCTCAATAACTCGGAGCATCTCTGGCCAGAGGTAACGGTCATCTTCCTTGCCTCTTCGCTTCCCGGCAACACTGAACGGCTGACAGGGGAATCCCCCTGAAATAACGTCAACTGTTCGCAGTCCTGTTCGTTCATAGAAACTCTCCTTTGTCAGCGTTCGGATGTCCCTCCAGCGGGGGACATCCGGCCAGTGCTTTTCCAGCACCTTTGTGGGGTAATCTGCCCACTCGCACTGGCCCACTGTTCTGAAGCCAGCGGCCTCCGCCGCCAAGTCAAGCCCTCCAATCCCGGTGAACAGGGAGAGGTGTGTCGTCATGTGCTGTCCCTCCCGTATCTCCTGTCGTTGCTCCTTGATACCTTCCAATAAGCCGCCAGCCCTTCGATCTTGCTGTGCTTATTCATCAGGTCCAGCCATTCCTTCAGGTCCCGGAGCGTCCAATCGTGCGGCGGCGTGAAGGCGAAATAAACGTTTCCGGTTCTGTCCTTCATGCAAATGTAGATCACGCCTCCTCCTTTATGGGTTGGCCCTGAAGAACGCCTGTGCGAATCCGGGCGGTGTAATTGCCCTGAAGTCTGCATCGGTCTTGGGGCTTCCCCACGCCAGCTGGGGTATTTTCGCCAGAGCTGCCTTGTGCAGGTATGCGAAGTTTGGCTTTCCTCTCCCTGGCCTTGTGTAGAGGGGGAGCTTGTTTGGCACGTCCTCCCACCGCTTGTAAATGATCGGCGGAGGTGTGAAGGTTCCCCATATGTCCGTTCTTTTGGTCCATGGATCCCCGTACTCCCAGGGCTGGAAGGTGAGTGCCGGCTGCCCCATGTATTCTCGTAGGTGGCCGACCGGGTTCTCCATTGCCCACCAGGCTGGCCGTGCTTTTTCGATAATCCGAAGGCAAGCCATGACCACCTTTAGACCATCTTGTGGTTTCCTTTTCCGAGGCTCCGCCTTGCAATTTAAGATCGAGAATTCTGTGCAGGGTGGGGCGGCGAGGATTCCATGTACTCTTTCTGGCGGTTCGTAATCCAGCACGTTGTAGTTGGGCAGGGTGATGAGGCGGACGTCGTACCCTGCGGCATGGTAGGGACGTGACCAGCTTCCGGAGCCTCCGCAAAGGTCGAGGATGATCTTCTCCATCAGAAATAATCCCTCCAAGTATCCACCACCGTTTTGGCCAGGTCCTCCTTTTTGGCCAGCGAGGCCAGGATGGTTTCGTCCACCGTTTTCTCCGCTACCAGGTGGATGTAGGTGCAGGGGTGGTGCTGGCCGATTCTGTGTATCCGGCTGAGGCTCTGGCTGTAGGTGGCAAAGTTGAAGTTGACGCTGTAAAAAACGCAGGTGTCCGCTGCCGTCAGGGTGATGCCGGTCCCGGCTGTGTCGATCTGGCCGATGAACACCACCGTTTTGGGGTCCGTCTGGAATTGCTGGACAATTCCGCCCCGCTCCTCCTTCTTGATGTCCCCGTAGATCGCCACCGCTTTCATCCCGGCCTTGCCCAGCGTCTTTTCGCATAGGGCCTCGATCTCATGTATCTCCGGGAGGAATCGAGCGAAAACCACCAGCTTCTTCTTTCCCTCGACCACGTAGTCCTGCAGGATGTCTGCCAGGGCATCCAGCTTTCCCCGGCTCACCAGGCGGGGTCTGTCTGCGTCGTCCTCCACCAAAAAGCCGCCGGTGAATTGCTGAAGGCGGAGCAGTTTGGTCAGGACCGTGGTGGCGGTGATTTTGCCGCCGTCCGAAAGTTCGGCGTAGCTGTCCCGGCGGAGCCTGTCGTATAGATCCCGCTCCTTTTTTGCCATGGGGACGATCCGGTTCTCGAAGGTCTGCTCCGGGAGGTCCAGGGCTTCCTCTTTGGTCACCCGGTAGGCGATGCTGTGTTC
>CAZUNU010000145.1:0-7639 GCA_964622105.1 uncultured Sangeribacter sp.
GGTCGCACAGTTCAAGCGACTTCACCATGTGGAGAGTGCCTTGCTTGTATTTCTGGAAATGGGGTGAGGCGAGGGGCGATTTATGAGGCAGCCTCAGGTACGATTACAAGGAATCGCCAGTCATGAAGAGATTGAGAAGGTCTTGGAAACAATCGATGGCAAGCTCTTTGCAGAGAGCTCTGACTTCTGCAACCCACGTGTACAATTCTCAGACGATATGTCCATGTGAGTTCTGACGTTCCGGCTCTTCGCTACAACGACTCTTATAGATATCACGCTCAATGAATACCGCAATAAAGAGAAGCAGACTATATGACCTCAATTATTATTCTCCTTGGAATCTTTTGTCTTTAAATATTCTCTCAGATGTTTTGGGGTCAGTCCCGAGTGTTTCTTAATGTATTTACCAAAGAATGCAGGATTATCGAAGCCTAACAAGACGGAAATCTCTTTTATTGAATCATCAGTATGGATCAGAGCAGTCCTTACGTCAGTCATAACAGCATCATTGATCCATTCCAAGGTAGACTTGCCGCTTATCTGTTTCACAACTCTTGCGAGATAGTTGGGTGAGACTGAGAGTGCGTCGGCATACCATTTGACATCTCTTGGTTTCGGATAAGATTCTATGAGAAGCGTAGAAAACCGTTGATAAAGTCGTTCTGCAGATTGCCTCGCATGTGTTTTTCCCATATCCGGGTTTGGAAGAGTGACCGATGCAAGCAAATCTTCCATCATCGAAATTATTGTGAAACGTACGTTTTTAATGCCGATTGAATATTTCTGACTCAGTAATCTGCCATAGATTTCGAGTAGATTGACCGCTGCCTCATCAAGATCAAAAACTATGCAGTTACCCTTCAGGGAAGTCAGTTGAGGAAAACCAACCGGGCTTCTGCTTTCAAAGGCCACGTTTGCTTCAATTCCACAGACCATGCCATTACTATCAGGCGAAAACAAAACATCGCAAATAAAGTCGCCTGCCTTGTAGAAAATTATCTGTCCGGCTTCAGCTCTGAGAGAAATGTCATTTAGAGTAATTGCTATTTTCCCTGTCGCAACATAAATGAAGCCAACAAAATTCACTACAATTTTGCTGGTGATTTTTCTGAGAGCTGAGAAATCATTGTAGAAAATAAAGTCGGAACCAAACATCATTCCCTCTGCAATTGAATTGAGGTCTCTGATGGTCCATAATGGAGGTAGGGCATTTTGTGTCATGACTTAGCGGTTTGCTTTTAAAACATTTTAAAAGTACATTAGTTGATCAAATAAAGAAATTATATGTCAATTAATATTCAATATATTGCATAAAGTATTCCATTTTAGGCTTTGTAAGATAATGTCAGAACTAATATAGCCCATGAATGTTTGATAAGTAAAACATCAACCCTGACGGCTTCATGACGAGGGTTGCAAAAGGACAGATAAAATGGCAGAACAATTCATATCAAAGCATCTGATAGCCAAAGAATATCAGTTGCCTATCATAGATAAGATATTTGAGGCTTGTCAATTACCATTTGACAAGAATCCATTTGTAAGCATGATTGGAGAAAGTCAGGAATTACCCGGCTCTCAAAAAGTCACTATCGTCGGAATGGACGGTAACAATATCGATCTTTATATCTGGCGTCCGACTGCGCTTACCCGTAAAGGTCCTCTCCCTATATTGTATTTTATGCATGGTGGAGGATATCTTATGGGTGATGCCAACACAATGGCAACCAAGCCTGAAGTATTGACCAATGGATTGCAGGCAATCTTGGTAAGTGTAAATTATCGTTTGGCAACTGTTGCTCCTTTCCCGGCAGATCTACATGATGCTTATTCAGGTCTTGAATATATTCACGATCATGCTTCAGAATATGGAGCAGATCCAACACGCATTGTAATTTTAGGTGAAAGTGCCGGTGGTGGACTTGCCGCACGTCTTGCGCTCTACAATCGCGACCACGGAAGAGTCAGTTTATGTGGTCAGGCATTGACTTATCCTATGCTTGACAGCCGCACCGGCACTGACAAAGATCCAATGCCTGATCCATTTGCCGGACAGTTGGTGTGGACGCCCGCTTACAATCGTCTTGGATGGGATACATTATTAGGAGGTAAGAAATTAACCGAAAATGAACTTCCTTATTATTCTGCATCCCTTGCAAAAGATTTGTCAAATCTTCCGCCTGCATTTATAGCTGTCGGCACACTCGATCTGTTCTGTATGTCATGTCTCGATTACACTGCACGCCTATCTTGTGCAGGAGTGAACACGGAACTTCATACAATACCCGGAGTATTCCACGGATTCGATTTGTTGGGTCCGGATTCTCCTCAGACCACATTATATAATGATCTCCGTATAGCACAGATCAAAAGAATGTTTGGTGAATAATAAACAATCAATTATTTAGATCTAAATAAGATCAATCACAAAATATTAAAAAACAAAAACAATGAGCAATTACAGCAAAACACACGTAGCCGAAGGCGCACCTCGTACAGAGCTGCATGACATCCTCTCACTCACTGGTGCAGAAGTTTCAGTAAACAATCTTCCTGCAGGAACAGTTATTCCTTTCTATCACAGCCACAAACAGAACGAAGAGATCTACTTCATCGTCTCAGGCAAAGGCTTCATGGAAATCGACGGTGAGAATGTGCCTCTCGAAGCCGGTGATTGGCTTCGCGTAGCTCCTTCAGCCAAGCGTAAACTCCACGCTGAGACTGACATGACTGAGGTCTGCATCCAGGTAAAGGAGGGCAGCCTTACAGAGTGGACCGCAAATGACGCTATCGTGTCATAAACGAAATTCGGAAAAGAAAAATGCAATACGAGCCCGTCTAATTGTAGACGGACTCGTATTTTTTTAGAGGGTGGTTTGAATCAACGTGTAAACACAAGAGATTGAAGCGAGCATATCTGTTTCTCTTTTTCAGCTGACTCGAAAACGAAATAAAGTGTTTGTTTGCCTGTAAGATGCTTTGTCTTTGAGAGTGGTATTTTTACTTTAACATTCTTTCCTTTCTTATTGAAAGCTGAGAATCCAAATTAATTATTTACTTGTGGTACTTCATAATGAATGGCAGATCCTTGAATCCAAGAGATTGATAAACGGGTCTGCCTTCTTCAGTTGATTCAAGATATATTTTCCCACATCCCCTGCGGGTGGATTCTTCTATAAGTCGCAACACAATCTTATGGGCTATGCCATGATTCCTGAAGCCTTCCCTTACGTATATATTCATGAGATAAGCACACTTTCCTGACGGATTATCGGGTGATGGCAATTCATCAGTAAAACAGACAGCGCCACACCCACATTCATTGCCATTGAATGTAGCCACAAGTGCATAATGTGAGCCATCTGTTATATGCTTCTCATAATATCGGCGGTTAGCCAGGAGCAACGTTTCCTCAGCTTTCTGACCGAAAACGTGCTCTATGACTTCCGCGCGCCAGCGCATCAAAGTGGGTATATCTTTTATTTCTCTAAGCGAGATCATGATGTATCTCTTTGAAGTTATTTATAGTTTCCTTCCTTCAATACTTTTGGAAGCGACTTTACATCGATTTTGCCACGATGGGTGAGAGGAAGTTCGTTGACCTCGACGAAGAATTCCGGAACCATGAAATCAGTAAGTTTTGATTTCAGATATTCCTTCACGTCATGGAGTGAGAAGCCCTTTCGGGGGATGATGTAAGCTACGAGATAATGGAGACCGCCTTCATCGAGGAAAGCTCTGACGATGGCGCGCTCCACTTCGGGATACTCATTCAGCACGTTCTCTACCTCCTCCGGTTCCACTCGTTTGCCAAGAATCATAACCTGTTCGTCACGTCGATGAAGAAAAGCCATATTACCGTCCGGAAGCACATATCCCATATCTCCACTGCGATAGAAGCGGGTGCCATCGGGTAGTGTCACGAAATTTGCCTGTTCAGGTGGATTCCCGAGATACCCTTGATTTACACCTTCACCGAAGATGCAAATTTCACCGACCTCACCTTTTGGAACTTCCTTGAGATTCTTGTCAAGTATCTTAACTTCCACTCCTTTGATTGCCTTGCCGATAGAGAAAGTGCCGTCTTCAAGTGGTTTTGCATTGTCAACACGGAAATAGTTGGAGCATACACAAGTCTCAGAAGGACCGTATGTATTGTATATCCTTATACCCTTGTCACGAAGGTTGGTGATATAGCTTGCGCGGATCACATCGCCACCGCTGATAATCAGATTTACTGATTCAGGGAGAAGTTCGGGCTTCTTGTTGAGATCGGCTATTAGATAGGGGAAACCGTCGATTATGGTCACACCATGACGGGTGCAGAAGTCCATCAATCCTTTGAGCGGACCATTATGCACTTCAATTGTGGGTATTGCAAGTGTGGCACCGTTGAGTAGAGTTGTGAATACCTCCTCAACAAAGATATCAAACGAGCAAACTGAATATTGAAGCATAACATCGCCTGGCCCCGTGTGCATCTCTGCTTCAAAAGCCTCACAGTAGTTCACTACAGAATGATTCTCTTGAATCACACCTTTAGGTTTGCCTGTCGTGCCCGATGTATAGAGGATATAGGCAATTCCGTCAGGAGTAGAACGGTCTTCAAAAGTTTCTGACGTAGGGGTTAGGGCATCACAGAATTCATCTGTAATCACCAGTTTCACCCCAGCTGTCTTCATCATGTAGTCTATGCGGTCCTTAGGCAAGAAAGGTTCTGCAGGCACATATGCTGCGCCGCTCTTCAGAACGGCGAGCATTGCAGCAATCTGCTCAGCCCCGTGATGCATCACGATGCCGACGAACGAAGGCTTCCGGTCATAAAACTTGGCAAGAATGGAATTGACCATCTTATCAAGTTCAGCATAACTTATTGTACGGTTGTCTTCAATAATCGCGGTGTTTTCAGGATACTTGGTTACCATCTCCTGAAAGCGACTGTAAATGGTTTTTTTGCTCATATCGGAAAGTAATTGTTTTATTAATAAAATGTATTTCCATAAGAGCTTGTTCATCCATTATGGAATGAAGTCCGTAAATGTTCTATCATTGTCACGTTTTGTGCTTCGGCTGACAATGAATGAAGGATTTTTTCAGTAAGCGTTATAGTGGATTTTGTCAGGAACCCATTTATCTTTTGGCGCTACCGGCTGAGCAGGATAACCGAAGGCCATTACATTCAGAGGCGTAAGGTTGGATGGCAGATTAAGTATGGAGCGTAATCGCTGTTCACGATCCTTAAGGGGATAGACGCCACACCAAACTCCACCGATGCCGAGTGCATGTGCGGCCAAGAGCATGTTTTCAGATGCTGCTGAACAATCTTCTACCCAGAAACCACCGTCCGGAATATCGCCTTTGAAAAGGTTATCCATGTCTCCGCATACGACAACAGCAAAACTGCATCCCTCCACCATTTTCGTGTATTCAAAGGCAGCGGTTATGGAATCTTTCAGAACTTGCTCGTTGATTACAACAAAATGCCAAGGTTGCTGGTTGGCTGCGGTTGGGGCAGCCATGCCTGCACGAAGGATTTTGTTGATCAAACTGTCGTTCACCTGTTCGTCCGTATAACTGCGCACGCTGGCACGCGTCATGATACAGTCAATTACAGCGTCGGCTGTGTTGACTTCCTTTCCCTCATTTGAAGATACGGCTGCGAGCCGGACTGATACGACCACAAGAGCAATGGCCAACAACAACATTATCCAATGATAACTTTTCATGATAGAATCTTATTTGATTTTTGAGAATAAACTTAATTTGTATGAATAATCAGTTAGGTGCCTCTCGTCAAGCTTGCTTTAAAATGGATCCGGTAGGGCAGACGAAGCGGCAGAAAGGTCGGCTGATAAACAGAGAGAGCACAACGAACAGTCCTCCCACTGCAATTATGATCCATGACGCAGATTCAACTATGAATGCAGTGAAAACTTCATAGTCAATCCAGCTTGTTCCCCATCCGATAAAGAGTAAAGTCAAGAGAACAATCCATAATGTCTCTCTGAAATGATCAAGACCCTTGACCAGTTTAGGCGACATTTTCCATTTCTTTTTGCACACCTTGCCGGCGAGTTCCTGAAGTGAACCAAATGGACAAATCCATGTGCAGTAGAAATTGGGTTTGTTGAAGAGTGGGTAAATAAGTCCAACTATGAGAAGCACGAGAGTGATGAAGAAGCTCAATGTCATATGTGGTGCTCCTGAGAAGAAATTGAGCATCATGGCATAATCGATGAAAGTGCCTGCCCAAAAGCCAAGAACAGCTACATTTACCAATTGTTGGATAAGACGATATGTCGGTTTCTTTATGAAGAGTGGCAGTATTGCTCCTGCCAAAATTACAATCAGTGCGATAATAGAGACAACAGAGACAGGGCTGGAGCCTGTAGATTTGGCTCCTTCAGCAAAGGCTGCTCCGGCACGAACGTTTGCGATAAAAGCATTTGAGGAATAAGTAGCTCCTGAAGCTGCGTCAACCTCCATTGTCTCCGCTTCTTTCAGAGTCTTGCCATCCCAGGCATGAGTGAGACCGGAAGTTTCAAGACGATTGAAAAATTTGGGGCTTTCTGAGTTCTCCAAGGCCACAATAGAATCGATCTGTCCCTTAGTGACATAAATATCCAAAGGCACAGGACCTGCATATCCTGAGATGTCCTTACCTAACTCAGTGGTATTTATTATCTCCTGATCTCCGTTGTATCGGATAGGGCTCACAGAGTCTTGTTGCTCTGTCGTGCCGGATTCACCTGAAGAAAAAAAGCTTTCTGCATCCTTGCCAAAAAGGGAGCCATTGCGTATTACGGCAAGAGCTGCAAGAAGGCAGAATACGGTAACGAAAGCCACAATTCTTCCAATCACTTGATTAGATTTTGATACGACAGGCTTTCTCAAGTTGCCCTGTTTTGGGAGTGGATGTTGAGCCGCAGGTTTTGTCTGTTGTTCCATGAAATTTAAAATTTGACAATGAGAATAGGGTGGTATACTTGTCCTCCCAATTCACAAAGAATCATTTTTAGCAGATTCTCTGTGAGGCCTCTCATCACAATTTGTTTGTTTTAATAATCATAAAATAAAGTAAAGAAAGATTAATCTTTCTTATGGATAAACATGAATCCGTTTTGAATGTTCAACTCCAGATGTGAATTATTTATGAACTTTAGAGTATCTCTTCCATCCCGATTTTCATCGGTTTCATGCCTAAGGACTCGTAAAACTTCATGGCGCCGGGGTTACAGCTCCAGACGTTAAGGGTAATGTTGTAGAAACCGTTGTTTGCCGCAAACTTTTTTACATGGTCATAAAGTTTGCGCCCTAAACGCTGGCCCCGTTGTTCAGCATCAACGCAAAGGTCGTCGATGTAAAGAGTCTTAACCGGGCGAAGTATATGGCTCTCTTTAGGTTCTTGAACGACACAGAAACAGTAGCCGGCTACATCTCCTGAATCATCAAGAGCTACAAATACAGGAGTAGCCGGATTTTGGATGATTCCTTGAAGTTCATTTTCGTTATATTTTGTGCAACCATGAATAAAGATGTCAGGACGTCCGTCAGCATGAACATTGTTCACTTGCTTAAGGAGTCGCAGAATCCCTTTCAGATCTTTTTCTTTAGCATTTCTGATAGTTATTTCCATTTG
>CAZUNU010000146.1:0-7585 GCA_964622105.1 uncultured Sangeribacter sp.
TTATGTTTTTCAGCATGTTAAACAAATGAGGGTGTGCCTATTTTGACACACCCTCTATGAATGCATGTTACAAATCCAACATCTTTGATTTGAAAGATTTATTGTCTGCAACTGCTGATAGAATATCCAAAAATAGGAGCTGTGGTTCTAAGACAATTAGGGAAATAAAGGAAATACAATTGAAATATAATTATTTAAATAAGAAATATGGCGTTAAAGTAGATTCTGAGGAAAAAGAAGATCTAACATCAGAGAAAGTTAAGATATCGGAACTCCAGTGCATGCTGACTAAGTATAATATTTTATCTATAGGGGATAAGATAGACATTCAAAATGAGATAATAATTGCAACTAATAATTTAAGTACAAGAGCTAAGAATGTATTAATATTCTATCTCAACTCTGTTCAATTAGAAAAATCTGTCAAAAATGTTAACTCCGAACTGCCATTATATTGTAATGGCGAGATCCTCATACATTTAATTTATGGGACTATAGATTTCCTCAATATAAAGAATTGTGGGTTGAAATCAGTGGGAGAGATAAAACAGTTTATAAGTGCCTCTAAAGAAATACTCGAGAATAAAATTAATAATCAAACTAATCCTGATATTGCAGAAGAAGAAAATCTGGATACGGGTGAAGAGCAATTTTATGAAATTATAAATCAATTCAATTTTTTATCACAACATCAACTTAAAAGTATCACTTCATTTTTTCAAGACAATAAAGTATGCCCATATTTAGATATACTGTATTCGTATATAAATGCCCTCAATGATAATAAAAGTAAAATTTGTAAATTATATTATGGATTAGACGATACTAGAGAATACACTTTGGAGGAGTTAAGTTATTTATATAAACTATCTAAGGAAAGAATTCGTCAAATTGTTGATAGAAAAATATCGATACCTGCCGTGCTTGATTCATATCTTCGTAATGAGGTCTTGCCTTTCATAGGGGATTTTGTATCGAATCATTCCGAGGTTCTTCAAAGTTTATGTAGAGATTCTCACATCATAGATCCAAATCAGGTTTTTAATATCCTTTCTTTAACTCTCCTAGATTATAGAATGATAAAAATCCATGCGGATACTAATATCAGGTACTTAGTCAATAAAAAGGTCATTGAAAATATCAATATAAAAAGTATTATTAGCAATATCCGGTACAGATTTGAATTAAAAAGAGTTTCCTTAGAGAGAATCAACTTATATGATTATATTTCTGAGATGTCTAAGGAAAAAAAGGAAAAGGTGGTATCTTTTTTGATCGATTGCTTTAAAACTACATGGGGTATTATTGCAGTTGATAATAGATATCTCTTCGCAATGCCGAATTCTGTAGACATTTCTTTGGCCATTGAAAATATATTAAAAGATAATGGGAATCCCATGTCTTTGAATGAACTATTTCAAGACTTTAATTCCTTATACCCGTCTCATTCCTTGGATAACCCACTAAAACTGAAGCCATATATATTTCGTAATGAAAATATTAAATCTAAAGGAAAGACGGGTGTATACATATTAAAATCTTGGTCAAACCATTTTACAGGTACTTTGACTAGTTATATTGAACATATTTTAAGGACTTTCAAAGAACCAATACTAATGGACGATTTGGTGGATTTTGCTATAGAACAATTTCCGAAAACAAATAAAAAGAGTGTATATTCTTTAATCATTGGAGATAAAGAAGATCGCTTCGTTGTGTATGAGGGAGAATATGTGGGTTTAGCAATTTATCCAATTTCTGAGAAAGATCTAAAGGAGCGTAGAATTTTCAAACGACAGAATTTTGATAGTCGCCTTGAAGATTTGAGACAGTTTATATCCACATGGAGAAGGTTACCAATCCAAACAGGAACAGAGGAAGAAAAATCATTGTCAAGATGGATTTCAAATGTTTTGAAATCCAAGATTGATATAACAGAAGATCAAGTAAATAAGTTAAAAAAAATTCTCTTAGAAAATAAAACTATTCCTCAAAATGGTACAGAATATGGCTTTAAACAGATGTGTGACCAGATAAGAGTTATAGTGGCTCAGTCATTCTCATTACCTAAGTTAAGTGACAATCGTAGCGAATACTTATGGCTAAAGAAAAATCTTGAAAAATATCTTACTTATGAAGATAATAGAAAATTATATTTTGAAGAACTATTATCATATTTAAGAAATTACGGCTTTTACTTATAGACAATTTAGACAATTTCAAAATTAGCATTAGACTGTGAGCTTTTAGGATATGATTAACCAATCAAACTTAAAACCATATTCGCGCAGTAAGTAATGATCGATAGGAGGTACATGCTATGCTCCCGTGATTCTCTGGTGGAGGAGGGAGTGGCGGTAGGCTTTGGGGGTGATGCCAGTGACGCAGAAGTAGTAAGTGGTGTAGAGGTCTATCAGGAATTGAGGGGCTTGGATAGGGTGCAATTGGTTATTTTTTCATTATAATATTGCCCAATAGCTTAACGGCGCCCAAATACTTTTCTGGAGTTATGAAATGTGCGAAACGAGGACCTTCATCATCTTCAATTTTGATACCGTAGTTGACTAAATTGGTTATATCATTGGCTTTGACATACATATCAAACATCTTTGAAAACAATCGGCTTCTGTATTCCTGAGGAGTGAATTCCATATGATGACGGGTTACATCTGTCATATCATCGCAATAGAAACACAACACTGCGTCATCATTTTCCTTCATAAACTTAAACAGAACATCGCATATAGCCTTCAATATATTTACACCTACGACCCCTTCTCCAGACACCCGAACTAATGTTACATCATAGAAAACTAATGTGAGTATGATCGGGTCGTTTGTGAATGCTTGAAGAATTTCAGTATCATAATACGAAAGGGCGACCATGATTTGATCGCCCTTATCGTTATGTATATCAAAAGATATGTCCATATTATACTTTTATTGTAAAGACACATTCCTTTTTCTTCATCAACTTTTCCATTTGTTGATGCTTCTTTTCTCTCAAGGAATCAAAGACTTGAATCATCCTTTGAGAGGGTTGGGTAATTGTGATGGTTCGAGTCATAACTTTTATGATAAATACTTGTCTTATAACTTAACGCAAAATTACGACTTTTTCTCCTCAATCGCAAGTGCTTGCGGACAAAATTTTTCCAGATTACATAATTTATTTGGTAGACGGTCAACCGTAACCTGGCATACCGGTGAAACAGCCAACCAAAACAGGCAATTATAAAATAAACCCTTCAAAAGGATTTTTGAACGCTTCTCTGAAGTTTTGAACCGCTTTTCCCTAAAATGAACCGCTTTTTTCAAGACCTGAACACTTTATAAATATTTTTTTGAACACCATTAATGGTGGAGGGTTGATTCACTTGTGGAGGAGGGAGTGGCGGTAGGCTTTGGGGGTTATGCCTGTGACGCGGAGGAAGTATTTGGTGAAAGTGGGAGCATCGGGAAAATTCAATGCCGAGGCTATTTCCTTTATGCTACGCTGCGGCTCGTGAAGCATTGATTTGGCTTCGCCTACAACAACCCTCTCAATCCATTTCGATGGACTTAGGCCTGAGATCTGACGTACTACGGTGGAGAAATATTTGTTGCTTAAGCCTGAACGACGTGCATAATACTCCACCGTCCTCTGGATGCGGAAATTTCTGTAGAGAGAGAACATGAAACCCTGAAACACTATGTCGTTATGTGTGTGTCCATGGGGCTCCAGATTTATGGTGCTGAAGAATTCATTCAATACTTTCCCTATCACAAGCATGCTGTGACATTCTATTATATCTTTTTGAAGCTTGTTGCCGGTTATTTCGTCAATTTCGATTTGAACGTCCCTGTAATCTCTCAGATACCCATCAATCGACGCTGTAATGCTCATGAAAGCTTTGTCGGAAAGTTGCGTCAAAGGATATTGCTGAATAATCAAGAGGTTTTGGGTGTTGATCCAGCGGGTTAGCAACTCTGGTAAGTCATCTACGTGTATGAAGCCGAAGAGAATTTCACCCGGCTGTTCCACACGTACCACCTCAATGTTCACAAAGGGCATACAGGCAAAGAGACACCCGGATGTGACCTTGTACTCTTCGTTGAGAATCTTTATGATAAATTCTCCCCCGGTGCACAGCGCGAAGGCACACCGTTTTGTCATGTCGAAAATCAAGCCCGGCCCTTTGCCGGACGTGATGGATGTGGTGACTATCTGGAGTGGTGCAATCAATGTGAGTTAATTTTTGAACAAATTAAACCTATTTTTTCATATTTTACAACATTTTCGAGTATAAATCGAACTATCTGACAATATTATTCAGATATATGACATTTCTTAGGTATGTATTTAGAGGTAATTTTGCACCATAAATCAACTAACATACTTTTCTTCCATATGCATTACAAATTGATATGCCGGATTCTATCCATGATTCTTATCCCGGCAACATTCTCAGCGTGCAGCCATAGTGAAACAGAAAAACAAGACTCGAAACCTGCGGTCAGAGTAAAGACCTTGACAGTAGCCGATAATGGTATCAAGGAAAAACAATCATTTTCCGGCACAGTAGAGGAGGCCGAGGGTACGATGGTGAGCTTCTCAGCAGCCGGCACAATAAAGACTCTTAATGTTTCCGAGGGTGTTCCGGTAAAGAAGGGGCAATTGATCGGAACGCTTGACGACGGCTCTTTGCGAAATGCATATGATATTGCCGTGGCTACTCTGAATCAGGCCAAGGATGCATATCAGCGCATGAAAATACTGCACGATGCCAATTCATTGCCGGATATAAAGTGGGTGGATGTGCAAAGCAAGCTCAGTCAGGCTGAGAGTGCTGAAAAGATTGCACGCATTGCTCTTGATGATGCTAAGCTTCACGCGCCCGTCTCGGGTATTGTTTCCGAGAAGCTGGCTTCAGTCGGTCAGGTGGTGGCGCCCGGTGTGCCTGTGTTGAAGATAGTAGACATACATTCAGTGAAAGTGGCCGTATCTGTGCCGGAGAATGAGATTGCGAATTATGCCGTAGGTTCTGATGCGGTCATCACTACAAAAGCCGCTTCAGGCGAGGCCTACAATGGTAAGCTCGTGGAGAAAGGAGTATCCGCTAATCCATTGTCACGCTCCTACGTTGTAAAGTATCAGGTGGAGAATGCCGGCAGGAGGCTTCTTCCCGGCATGATCTGCGATGTGGCCATAGAGAAAGAGTCTTTGGTGGAGGGAGTGGTCCTTCCCGTCTCTGCCGTACTGCTCTCTGCCGACAATAATCATTTCGTATGGGTTGATTCTGCCGGTGTGGCGCAGAAACGTCTCGTCACTCCCGGTGCCATGCTGCCGGAGGGCATATTGATAGAGACCGGTCTGAAAAGTGGCGACAAAGTGATTGTGGCAGGCATGGATAAAGTGTCGCGCGGCATGAAAGTTACATCCATCAATTGACCTTGCTGATATGGATTCTTCAAATAAAAATCTTGAGGGAGGCTTGCTCTCAAAACTCCCTCCGGTAAAAAACTCCCCTCTTGTGGTGTGGGGAGTGAAGTATGCCAATGTCGTGGTGCTGATGGTGTGCGTATTGGTGATTTTCGGAGTCTACGCACTCCAGGTCATGAATAAGAATGAGTTTCCCAATTTCACTATCCGTGAGGGTGTGCTGGTTGCTGTCTATCCCGGTGCCACGTCTCTTGAAATGGAGCAGCAGGTGATGAAACCTCTGGAAAACTACGTGTTCAGTTTCAAGGAGGTGAATAAGGTTAAGACCACATCCAATGCTACCGACGGGATGGTGATGATTTATGTGGAGCTCGACGATAAGATCACAGATACGGATTCATTCTGGAATACGTTCAGCCGCGAGCTCTCGAGCGTCAAAAGCCAGCTGCCTCCGGGAGTGCTGGCCGTGGAGGTGATCTCCAACTTCGGCGATACATCCGCCTTGCTTATCACGATGGAGAGTGAAGACAAGACTTATCGCGAGCTGGGCGATTACATGGATGCCCTTCAGGATCGCCTGCGTACGGTGGAGAGTGTCGGCACGATGACCGTCTACGGCAAGCAGAATGAGCAGATCTCTATAAAAATTGATCCGGAGAAACTCTCCCACTATGGAGTCTCTGAAAAAACGTTGGCTGCCACGCTTTTCACAAAAGGTTTCCAGACCACAGGTGGCGAGATCCGCACTGATACGTATACCTCACCAATCTATGTTGACAATCCCCTAAACTCCGTTGCCGACATAGCTGACCAGATCGTGCTCTCTACTCCGGAGGGGAGTGTGGTGCGTCTGAAAGACATTGCAGAGGTGAAACGCGAATATCCGGAGCCTTCTTCCTTCATCACCAACAATGACCGCCGATGCATTCTTCTGTCGGTGGAGATGAAGAAAGGTAACAATATCGTGAAGATGGGTGAGCTCGTGGAGCGGCAGCTGGAGGCTTTCCAGTCTGAAATTCCTGATGATGTCACGCTTTTCCGTATCACCAATCAGCCTGAGGTGGTGAATAGCAGTGTGCTGGATTTTCTCAGGGAGCTTCTCATAGCTGTAGTGGCCGTGATTGTGGTGATTGTCCTGTTGCTTCCGATCAGGGTAGCCTTGATTGCCGCCGCCACAATCCCTATCACTATTTTCATCTCACTTGGATTGTTCTATGTCTTCGGAATCGAGCTGAACACTGTTACATTTGCCTGCCTGATAGTGTCGTTAGGTATGATCGTCGACAACTCGGTAGTGATCATCGACGACTATGTGGAGCTGATAGGTGAGGGAATGGATCGCAAGGAAGCTACGATACGCAGTGCGTCGGAATTCCTGAAGTCGATTTTCTCTGCCACTTTGGCTATATCAATAACCTTCTTCCCGTTCCTGTTCACAATGACGGGAATGTTCCGCGACTTCCTTACCGACTTCCCCTGGGCCATCACGCTCATCCTGATGGGCTCGCTGCTCATTGCAGAGTTGCTTGTGCCATATCTGCAATACCGCTTCATCAAACCGGGGAAAGTGGCTAACTTAGATGAGAATGGGCCGACAGCAGCAGGAAGCAGTGCCGCCTCAGTTTCCAGTGGAGCCACAAGCGGTAAGAAGCATTTCTCACTGTTGCGAGTATTGCAGGGAGCATATGATAAAACTATAGCCATATGTTTCCGTTGTCCCTGGGCTGTGTTGTTGCTGGCTGTGGTGTTGACGGTCGGTGGTGGCTGGTTGCTCATGAAGCGTCCCATGCAGCTGATGCCTATAGCCGAGCGTAACCAGTTTGCAGTAGAAATTTATCTGCCTACCGGTGCTCCATTGGCACAGACCAACATTGTGGCCGATTCTCTTGCCAATATACTCCGCAAGGATGAGAGGGTAGTGTCGGTGGCGAATTTCCACGGCTGTTCTTCTCCCCGTTTCCAGACCACTTATGCTCCTCAGGTCGGTGGACCGAATTTCGCTCAGTTCATTGTCAACACAAAGAGCAATGAAGCTACCATTGACATACTTAATGAGTACACACCCAAATATCGTGATTATTTCCCGGAGGCGAAAGTGCGTTTCAAGCAATTGTCTTATTCCAATGCAGCCTATCCGATTGAGGTGAGGATCAAAGGTGATGA
>CAZUNU010000147.1:0-7547 GCA_964622105.1 uncultured Sangeribacter sp.
CCGGTATCACACTTTCAGCTATCAAGATTTCTATCAACTGGCAGGCTGTGCTCGGTTCAATCATGAAGATGATCATGATGCCTGCTGTGGTTTTGATTCTCGGCCTTGTATTCAAGATGGATCCATTGAACCTGAAGATGCTTGTAGTAGCCGCCGCTTTGCCGCCAGCCTTCTCAGGTATCATTATTGCCGATGAGTATAACACTTATGTTGCCACCGGTACGTCATCACTTACCTTGTCAGTGATCCTCTTCATCGGATTCTGTCCGCTTTGGATCTGGCTCACCAACATGGCACTCGCACACTTCTAATTAAAGTTTATCGAAAAATTCTTCATCAATTTAAATTGAAGAAACCAATAAAAATGGTATCACGCTCCACCCGGTGCATGATACCATTTTTTAATTCTTATAATCCTGTTATAATTGGATTAATCCCTTATCAACTAAAATATCAACCATTTCAGCTGGTGTTAATACAAATGGCTTTTTCGGAAAATGTTTGATATTGCCGGTTACGAGATAACTGGGCTGCTTACTCAAGGCAACTTCAAAGAATACAATATCATCGTGATCTATGAATTTTTCTCCTTCAGCAGATTCTCTTTCAGTAGAAATGCCAAAATCGGTGAATGCTGAAACGAGACTTTCTATCAGTTTTTTATTAAAATTAAATTTCTTGCGGGAAAGCACCTCTCTGTACTCGTCAATAATTTCCTCATTATAAAGTGGAGTTATCAAACCGGTGATGACCGCGTGAATAACTATGGCAGGATTGGATAAGCCATCTTTAGAAAATAAAGAAGATACAAGCACATTGGTATCAATAACTGCGTAAATTGGATTCATTTCTTGTGGCTTGTATTTCCGCGTTTATCTCATCCAACGACATTTCCGGTATATCGGAATCAGCTATTTTTTTCCGCATAGTTGTCCATGCTGCTAATGCTCTTTCCCTTCTTACCTCTTCGCTATCCGCTTTGATCTCAAATGGTATCTTTTTTTCCCTAACGACTGCTTTCATAAAGATATTAAATGCAGCAGTAGTACTTAGGCCAAAAATTTCACATAAAGAATCAAATTGCTTCTTAAGACTTGAGTCTACTCTGATAGATATTGTTGATTGTGACATATTTTATGGTTTTTGTACTGCAAAGATAATGAAAAATGCAAGATATTTGCAATTCTTACAAAAGAATAATTCAAAAAAGTTCATATATTTTTGCGGGCTAATTTGTAGCCGATGCCTCTGACGTTGAGCAGGTCGAGTTGGTTGGATTTTGAAAGATATTTCCGGAGCTTGTAGATGAAGCCGTGAAGACGGTTGAGGTTGTTGTAGTCGTCATTTTGCCAGATCCGAAACATCAGGGTACGAGCCTCAACCACTTCGTTGACGTGACGGAACATCTCATCGAGAATG
The DNA here is from genome assembly GCA_964622105.1 of uncultured Sangeribacter sp. GTDB lineage: Bacteria > Bacteroidota > Bacteroidia > Bacteroidales > Muribaculaceae > Lepagella. Next base: position 1,420 of record CAZUNU010000147.1, read on the forward strand.
ATAGACTCGATATGCGAGAGCTCGATCGCTTCTCCATTGATTGAAAGTATTTGGAGGGCAAAATCAAGAGTGCAGTCACCAAGGAGAATTGTGGTATCTTCCACCTTCTTAGGTTGATTTCTTCTCAAAAGAGCACGTATGCGCACCACGAGTTCGAGAATCTGGAATGGCTTCCGGATATAGTCGTTTGCGCCAATCTCAAAACCGTGTACCAGGTCGTCTAACGCTGTACGAGCAGTTAGAAAAAGGACCGGGATATGTGGAGATTTCTGACGGATACGCTTCACCATTTCAAATCCATCCATTTTAGGCATCATCACGTCGGCAATGACAATATCAGGCTGAATGGCATCAAATTTGTTGAGGCCCAAGTCGCCATTATTTGCCGTGACCACATCAAATCCCTCACGTATGAGGGCGTCTTCCACGATGAAGGAAAGAGTAGAGTCATCTTCTACCAATAAAACCTTATCTTTCTTCATGGCCATTGAAGTTAATTGTAAAAATGCTACCTTTATTTTCTTCACTTTCTACAGAGATTGTCCATCCCTGCATTTCTGCAATCTGCTTCACATAATAAAGTCCCAGACCATATCCTCCCACTTCATACTTGTTTCCATCTGTCACTCTGTAGAATTTATCGAATATATATGGCTTGCATTTTGACGAAATTCCGATTCCATTATCAGTTACCGAGATTTTCCGGTTATCGCCTGAAATCGTGATAGCAACTTTATCTCCCGAGTATTTCACTGCATTATCAAGTAGGTTGGAGATCATATTGCCAAAATGAAGGGAATCGGTAGTAACGAAGGCATTCTCGGGAATTTCAATATTGATATTTACAGGTTTGTTAGCTTTCATCTCGATCATGCCTGCAACTTCTTCCACCAACGGGCGTAGTGCGATCCTCTCTTTGGTGAAATGCATGGTCTTGAAACGCTCCATGCTCATAGAGAGAATATTTTCGATCATTCCGCTCAGAAAATTCAGACGTTGCATAATGATACTGAGAAACTTTTTGTTGCGTTCCTCGTCGCTTTGATCGTAATATCTCAGCATTGAATCGGCAGCTGAATATGCCACGGCTACAGGAGTTTTAAGTTCATGAGTCATGTTATGGGTAAAGTCATCTTTCATCTGCTCGATAGATCTCAATTTGCTAACCCAATGGAGAAGATACCAGATCAGAAATGCCATCAGTATCAAAATCATGAAAGAAGTGACTATGATTCCTGCCATCTTGTGGAATACATATCCAATAAGAGGACTTATATATGCAGTCACTGCGTTCGGTTCGTTAACATCGCCGATTGTCACTTTCCAGTAGTGACCGGATAGGGTAGTGGCTTGGAAAGGATCTGTTACAATAATAGACTTTGGATACAGTCCGGATGCCGCCAGTTCCTGCCGGTAAAAATCCTCAAGATGCTGAGGTTTGCGTTCAGGAATGTCTGTTGCAGATGAGGATATGATATGGAAACAATTGCTCAAGGTTTCATTCACCTTATCCAGAAAATGGGAATAGGAGTAGATGCCATCGGCCGATTTTTCGCCTTGGATTCTCAAGGGAAGCGTAATGGAAGAGAAATCATGGCCGTTCTGTGCGTGTTGCATACGCGCCAATAATTCAGATATGTCTGCACGTCGGAGACATTCGGTTGCTGTCTGTAATGTCTGCTGCTTGATGGAGGAGTAGAGCCCATGTAAATAGCATATGTTAGCGACCACCAAAATAAGGATGGCTGACAAGGTGATAATGGTGACTGTGCGAAAGCGTTTCATATTGCAAATTTAGGGAAAAAACTCTACAAAATATAGCCGGCTAAGACTAACTAAGACTAAAGGAGGTGAAACTAAGAATTAGTGAGAAGTTTAAGACATACTTTTGCAATGTGAACTAATACTATCTGAGAATGAAAACGGCAATATTATTGTGTCTATTATCGATTGCATATGTCAACGGCATGGCGATGGATGTAAAAGGAAGGGTTATTGACGAGGAGAACAATCCTATTGAATTTGCAAGTGTATCTTGTTTTGCCAACGATTCTATTGTCGGTGGAGGCGTAACAGATATAAATGGTAAATTTTCTTTATCTCTCAATGAGAAATGCGACAAGATCCGCATATCAAGTGTAGGGTATGATGAGGCAGTGGTGACACCTGAAGTGGGTGATCTCGGAAATATTATTCTCAAAAAAACTGGAACCACTCTGAAGGAAGTGGTGGTGAAAGCTCCGTTAATCAGTCGTGAAGCCGACAGAATAATAATGAACGTAGCCGCCAATCCTTTCTCTGCGAATAAAGATGCGCAGGAATTGCTTAAGACAGCTCCAGGCGTCTGGGCTACTGATAATTCGTTGTCGATATATGGGCAGAGTGGTACTACGGTATATATTGATGATACAAAGGTGAGAATGTCGGGTATGCAGTTGATGACGTATTTGAAGTCGATCCAATCATCGGCAATCTCTACGATCGAGATAATCCCGAGGGCCGGAGCTGAATATAGTGCCTCATCCTCAGGCGGCATAATAAAGATCAACCTGAAAAGAAACCGTGTCGATGGCTTGACAGGCTCCGCAGGACTGAGCAACACCATCGGCGAGTACACTACCTGGATAAATCCTTTTGCCAACATAAGTTTACATTCCGGAAAGTGGACTGTAAATCTTTCAGGGAATTTAAATGGATCGCCCAAATATAAAAGCACTACATATGAGGAAGCTGAGAATGCTAACGCGGGAATCTCCCTTTCGGGGATATCGCATCACAAAGAAACAGCCTTGCAGGGAAATGTGATGCTCGGTGTCTTCTATAATCCTACGGCTAAAGATAAGATCGGCATTCAATTTGATTATAATCCATCAAGCACTTATACAAAGGCTAACTCACAGACAACTTTGTCGTCAAGGCTTTCCGATGAACTCACTATGGGTTCGTATCGGTCGGATTATCTTAACCATAATTTAAATTTAACTTTAAATTATACCCATACACTTGATAAGAAGGGGTCTAACTTGAAATGGAATTCAAATTATCATTACCAGAATTCTTCTACGGATGAGAAAAACCGGATGGCGTGGCAACCTGCAGACAGGGATTCAATTTATTCTACGGATAATTCTAACCGCTATAATATTTTTACAACGGAATTATCGATACAGAAGAATTTCAAAAAGGATCTGAGATTGAATGTAGGCGTAAAATACACCCATAACGATGTCGGGTTTGATTCGCGTCATCTCAATTTCCAAGATGATGAATGGATAAGTAATTACCTCTATGATTACTCCAATAAATATCTTGAGGATGTAGCGGCAGGATATGCTACGTTAAATGCCAAGACCGGGCGTTGGAAATTCAAGGCAGGTCTTCGTGGAGAGTATTATCACACTTCCGGCGTGGGTGTAAAGAGATCTGAATTCGGATTGTTTCCCAGTGCTAATGTAGCCTTTAATCTGACGAAGCGAGGAGACTACACAGTTGCGTTAGGGTATAACAGGAAAATCCACAGACCATCATTCTGGTCGTTGAATCCGACGGTGCGCCAATATTCCGACTATTTCTATTCAGTCGGAAATCCGGATCTGCGTCCAAGCTATAAAGAATCTGTAAGTCTTGATTTTGTGCTGGCAGGTAAATTCACAATAGCAGCGAGTTATTCTCAGACAGACAATGCAATAAGACAGATGTACACATCCAATCCGGATTATCCTGAACGTCTGTATCTTACCTGGGGAAATGTAGGAAAAGACAGAAGCGGATATATACATGGCGATGGAAACCTCAATATCACGAAATGGTGGAACCTGTATGCCAGCCTCACTTATGTTGTGACATCACAGAAGCTTGATGTCGAATCTGGATATGATACGTTCGGGTATGTTCAGGCCGTGGGCAGCATGAATTTCCAGCTTCCATATTCATTCAGTATCTCAGTCAATGGGTTCTATAACTCCAAGATGAAAATCGGCAACATCACTGTCTATCCGTTTCTTACAATCACTCCGACGATACAGAAGCAATTCGGGAAACATTGGTCGGTATCACTTGGAATGGATAATATCATGCAGAGGGAAGGGAAAACGCGAACTACTTCAGCAGGTTTTGACCGTGTGGGGCGAGGCACTTCGTATCCGGCAGTTAAACTGGGCGTGACCTATAATTTCAATTCGGGCAAAGGTTTTCGCACACCGCGCATCATAAACAACAGCGATTCCCAGCGTCTCCAACAAGAATAAGGGTCTATGAGGGCGGAAGAAAACAGAATGATAGCCTCCTGAGGCTAATAGAGTATCAGCCTAAACCTAATTCTTTTAATATAGTCTTCAAATATTCAATACGGATGTTTGGAGACTCATTTTTGTCATATATGTATAACAAAATAATCTCCCCATTGCGGATATCATTCACAGCAATAAAAGAAATTATTCTGGCACCACCTGACTTTCCTTTCCCTTTGGAAGCAATAGCCATCCGGATTTTTCTGACTCCCGGCAAAATTTCATCACCAACAAAAGGGTTCTTTATAATTTCTTTTTGGAACTGTAGCAAGTCTGAGGCCAGACTCCTATATTTTTTCGCTAAGCGCTTTACTTCTTTATCGAAGTCGGGGACGGTACTAATTGTCCAATTCATTTATTAGATTTTCTAAAGTGTTAAGACGAATTTTACCTTCCTTAGCTAATTTTATTTGCCTCAAGCCATTTTCTATATGACCGGTGATGTCGTTCTCTGTTTCTTTTTGGTGAACTGTTCTTGCAAGTTTTTTTACATATGCTAAAAGCTTGTTCATCGCATTATCATCATCAACGATAGTGCTTATTTCCTTAATAATTTGCGCGCTTATGTCCATATTTTTTTCTTTATTAACGATTTCTGGTTCTAATTAGTATGTGGCTGATTAAGCAAAAAACTGTAAGAAAAAATATCCTTTAAGCATAGGCATCCACATAAGCAGGACGGTTGCCAAATTATTATTTCAGTTGTAAGTAAAGGGATACATATTTCTATAAGAATACATAGGGAGCTAAGACTAACTAAGACTAAAGGAGGGGCAACTAAGACTATGTGAGAAGTATAAGGGTTATTTTTGCATTGTAAATCAACGCTTGAATAAAATGAAAAAGTTACTTTATTTGTTCTTTTTTATACCTTTTATTGGTCTGCTTTCATGTAAGACAGCTTACCATTTGCCTTCGTTTTCAAGTCAGCGCTGGCATGTAGATTCCTACAGTGGCAACGCAGTGAGCACTTCTGGTCTTGAATTTGGATTCGGATCTGAATGGATGTTAACAGACACCACACTTATCCAGACGCCTGAACAAATGAATGAGTACTCAAAACTTGAGCCTTATCTTGCCAAAGCACTATCCGAATTCAAGGAGATAACTGTAGACTCCATCTATTTCTATAATCCACACCGGGGATTATTATTTGTGGAGTATCATCAGGAGAAACCTCTGATGCCTACCTCTGAGATCATGCTCTGCAAGGATCTATCGGGTGTGTATAGCCCAGAATTTACACGTCTTTTTGGTATTCAGGTCCCATATGATAAGGAGGATGGAGGTTGGGAATCCGGAGGGCCATCCAAGTCGGTATATTCGAACGTAAGATTTAAACCCAAGAAAAAGGAACTGATTCTTTTGCAGCGCATACCGTATCGTGGAAAGAATATCGCCGTGCTTCAGATTCATAAGACCAATGAGAAGAAGGGTAAATGGTGGGAGGAGTATCCTCGTGGCACCTTCAGTAGCACAGATTTTGGAGATCTGAACAATATTGGAACTATATCTCATATCCTTCAATCTTCACGGACGTGCGCGGTTGTTAATCTGACGCTTGGAAGCGTTGATTCAATTCATGAGAAAGCTTCAGCTACGCATCCGTAGTCAATACAACTGCCTCCAATTAATTACAATGCCTCCATCTTCTCAACAAAACGCCGATTCCACTTCGTATCTAAAGAGGAGGTGGGCTGGAGGAAGTGAACCGGACCAGAACCGAAGATTCAAGCGTTAGTCTTAGATTTGCTCTTTTTTCTTTGGTTATATTTTTTGTGATAGTAACCGCCAATAACTCCACCAACTATACCACCAACTATAGGAAGAAATATATAC
>CAZUNU010000148.1:0-7452 GCA_964622105.1 uncultured Sangeribacter sp.
ATCGCTTTGCAATGTAGCATTGAATATCAAATGGATATCTAAACATGCCAAAGGCATGTCCCTACAATTTTTGAATTTTGACACACCTTCTTTATGCCTGCAAAATAAACAAAAGCTTCTGTCATTTTATGACAGAAGCTCAAAAATTTTAGTGCTGACCGACTCAGAAGATTTTTTCTTTAAAATACCATTTTCCATTGTTTTAGTTTTGTGCCAAGGCAATTGGAGCAATGGCCCAAACTGATTGATAAGTTTTACTAAAAATATCTAATTATAGTCTTGACATTCAACCATAAAATAGTGTTTATGCTCCAATCAGGTTTGTTTTAATATTTCATTCGGTGGTTTACTGGTATCACTGAGCTACCGATCGGTCAATTTTTGCTTCCGCATTTAGGGCAGTTACATGGAGTCGCCTTATTGAGGAAACCGCCGATTAGCACAATGTATGCATGCCCGCAATTATGGCATTTTATGAGTTTTGGTATTGCTGTCATAGGTATATCATTTTTAAGTTATTGGTGGGAGTAGCGCTGGAGCATGGCTTGGGCATAGTCACGAATCTCGTCGCGGAGCCAGTCGGGCGAGAGGATTTCTGCGTCATCTCCAAGGCGGAGGATTTCGTGCTGGAATTCGTATTCCGGTCGAAGGTGGAATTGATAGTCGGAGTAGTCTTGAGTGTGAGCAATTGGGTTTTGAGAGGTATGAAGCGGAACACTTTCGAAATATTGACGTTGCTTTCCATAGACTCTTACGATAATCTCTTCTGCATCATAATCATCGTCTAAGTTAACTCCTAATACTTCAGAAAATATTCCATTTATATCTTCACTCCCCTGCGAATCAAACTCCACTTCCGTCAGATCAAGACTCTGTATCCGATCAAGGGAAAAGGTCAGAACTTTGCTTCCCTGGTGAGTTCGGCAAATCAAATACCAACGACGGCGATATTGTTTCAGGCCTAAAGGTTCGATATTCCAATGAGTATCCTCGGATCGATTATAGCTCCTATACGTCATCGACAATACTTTCTTTTCCCCAATCCCCTCTATTATAATCGGAAGGTATTCATTGCCTTCCGGAGTGTCTTCAAAAACGACCTGATTCTGTACTTCCTCATTACTTATCAGGAGATTATTAATTGCCAGTCCATTGAAAAGCCAGCTTGTGAAGGAGGGTCGGTCAAGTATTTCAATATTCTTTATCGAATAGGTGTTTGACGACCGGTCACAGATAATTTCCAAACCGAAAAGATCACGTATGGCATCTTTATGGCGGTGGAAAGTCCGCTCCTTGATTTCACTTTCATGAGTATCATTCAGGGATGAATTATTACCCCATTGACGGTTGATTTCCTCTAAGGAAATTCTGCCGGCTCGCCGAATCACATCGACGAGCCAGACATAACGCTGTATGAGTTTAAGCGAACTACCCATTAGTTATCTACTCCACGCAGCCATAGGGATGGCAGCAGCTACTAAGGTGAATACTCCCACTGGTACAAAAAATAGATGCAATAACATTTCTATTTTCCTTTTGCTGTTGCGGTTGCAACTCATATTTGCTCTCCTTGCTTCATATCCTCTCCTCGCTTCATATCTTGGAGTAATTGAGGCAGTTTCCATATTGAACTTATTTTTTATTATAAATACCGCTAGTTGAGGTGACCCCGGGAATCACGCCTGCAAAATTAACAAAATTTTCTGCCATTTTGCGGCAGAAGCTAAAAATGATAATAAATGACCCATCTGCATTGATTTCATAATCATGCCATATATTAGTAATATGAAGGATATTAGTAATAGAAGGATTATATTTGGCTTGGAGGGGGTAAAGATTTAAAGCCTGGGAAGATATTTTTTAGGAGGTAAAGCCCCTACGCTTTATCAAATAAACCATATGAAATATGATTGGCGAGGGAATTCATTTGTTTGCATGCGGTTCTGGAGAAAGTCCAGGCCGATTGGGGTGCAATTATCAGCATTCTACCTTGAGCGCATAAATCGAAGTCTCTGCCTGTTGGCTTTTCTCGTTCTTCGAAAGGTTTATTGGTTATTAAAATGAACCGGGCGCCTAATAATTCAGCTTCTTTTCTTATTTCCTTTTCTCTTCTACTAATAAAAGGGGATACAAGCACACCTCCATTGCCCGCAGTGTAGAGCCATCTGTCTCTATTGGATGAATACGTCTCCTCACTATCTGCGCTATGCACGATCACTTGTTCCTTGAAAGGATTGTCAAGAAGGTGCAGGTTTCCATAAAGCTGACATGGGAGACCACCTATACTGATCCCTGACCTCCTATGGAAAAAATCTGGATTCGCTTTACGAATGGCCAATCTGTAGGGATTCGTACGTAAATAATTGTAAATTATATCCAGCTTTCTTGACTTTGTCAATATTTGATCATTGAATCCTCTTTTAAAAACTTGATCAATACCGCTTCTTTTGTTTACAGCCACCTTGAATGCCCCAAGTTTTCGGCCAACAATATCATCAAGACGGTTTTCTACCGAAAGAATTATATGGAGATGATCCGGCATAAGGGAATATTGAAATAAACGAAGAGCCGGATGAATGGATGGTAGAACGCGAAGTGATTCCTTAATAGCTTTTCCTATCTTTGATGCACTGACGTAGGAGCTTCCCGGATTCCCAATTGGCACGTGGAAATCGCCCATTAATTAGCCAAAGGAAGGGCAGTCGGGGTGTTTCATCAAGGTTAAGTGGTAGATACAGCGAGAAGTATAGTCATGCCAAGGAGCGCGATTATTTCCAGTCCAAATTCTACACATTTCTTTTCTTTCAGGGTTAAAGATTAATACTCGCTTGCCTTCGCTGAAGCTCAGGGCCGAGACAAGAATTCTTGCCTTCGCTGAAGCTCAGGGCCGAGACAAAAATTCTTGCTTTCGCTGAAGCTCAGGGCTGAGACAAAAATTCTTGCCTTCGCTGAAGCTCAGGGCCGAGACAAGAATTTGCTTCGGGAGTGCTTTTGTAGGCATCTTTTTGTTTAAGGACCAAACTTTAGTGTGGCATTGGTTCAGAAGATTTTGCCGTAGTTGCCGCGGTCGAGGGAGCGGTAGCCGATGGCTTCGGCGATGTGGCCAACCGTGATCGGAGCCATCGCGGCTGCTGCTAATGCCTCCTGATAGGCGAGGCTGGAGGAGCTCATGGAAGCAGAGCCGGAAGAGGAGGAGCCGGAAGCGGCTGAAGCGGCGGAGGCGGCGGAAGCACCGGGGGCGGAAGCAGCGGAGGCAGAGGGGGCCGGAGTGGGGAGTGAAGCGGCGTTGTCGAGGTCGGCGATGGTGCGGGCTACGCGCAGGATGCGGTCGAAGGCGCGTGCCGACATGTTGAGGCGCTCCATACGCTCTTTAAGCTTAGTGAGGCCTTTCTCGTCGGGCCATGCATACTGGTGCAGAAGGCGTGAATTCATCTGGGCGTTGCAGTAGATGCCCTTCTCCGCTTTAAAGCGGAGATTCTGGATGGCACGGGACTGTATCACCCTTTCGCGGATGGATGCACTCGTCTCAGCCGGACGCCGATCGGCCATGTCGTCGAATCCTACCGGCTGTATCTCTATTTGTATGTCTATGCGGTCGAGCAGAGGACCCGATATGCGGTTCATGTAGCGGCTCACAGCTCCCGGAAGACAGGTGCAGCTCTTTGTGGGATGGCCATAATACCCGCACGGACAGGGGTTCATTGAAGCCACCAGCATGAATGATGCAGGATAATCTACGCTGTATTTTGCTCTTGAAATGGTTATTATACGGTCTTCTATGGGCTGGCGCATCACCTCCAGCACTTGCCTTGAAAACTCCGGAAATTCGTCGAGGAACAGTACCCCGTTATGGGCAAGGGAAATCTCTCCGGGCATGGGAGTGTTGCCACCGCCTACGAGGGCTACCGGAGAGATGGTATGGTGGGGTGTGCGGAAGGGTCGACGCGTCATAAGCATTGATCCCCGCTTGAGCTTGCCGGCAACAGAGTGTATCTTGGTAGTTTCCAACGCCTCACCGAGACTGAGGGGTGGCAATATGGAGGGGAGGCGCTTGGCCATCATCGACTTTCCGGCTCCCGGAGGGCCTATCATCAGAAGATTGTGGCCGCCGGCGCAAGCCACCTCAAATGCTCTCTTTACCGAATCCTGCCCCTTAACCTCGGAGAAGTCGAAATCAAAACAATCGGCCTCGGAGGCAAATATCTCGCGGGTGTTGATATGGATTGGCTCCATGAGAGATTTTCCGGCAACCAATTCTATGGCCTCGACAAGATTTTTCACCCCGTAGACCTCGAGCTTATTGACAACCCCGGCCTCAGTGACGTTTTCTTCGGGCACGATAAGGCGCTTGAAACCGAGTTCACGGGCTTTTACCGCAGCGGGCAAGGCTCCCTTCACAGGAAGCACGGATCCGTCGAGAGAGAGCTCTCCAAGCATCATGTAGTCTGATAGATTCTCGGCCACCACAAGGTCGCAGGCCGTAAGCACACCGATAGCCATCGGGAGGTCGAATCCCGCGCCCTCTTTCTTTATGTCGGCGGGAGCCAGATTGATAGTGAGACCACGCCTCGGAAACTTGATGCCACTGTTGGTGATAGCCGACATCATGCGCTGATGACTCTCTTTTATTGACGTGTCAGGCAATCCCACGATAGAGAACAAGGCACCGGAATTGGTATCGGTCTCTATCGTGACAGGAAAGGCATCTATGCCATGAATGGCGGCTGAATATACTTTGGTGAGCACTCTGTGTCAGGGCTTGGGAAGTTGTCTATATGGGTTATGTCTCTCTCCGTAGATAGGAGATCATTTCTTTTTCGAGAGGATTGAGTCGGTAGCGGCCAACGCTCGGAAGGCTTCCATGGCTTTGCCTACGTCAGACCCGCGGTAAGTCTGTATCCCGTTGGGAGCTACAACCATGAAGAACGGCAAACGTGACACCTGCAGATTCATGAGACGCTGGTCGGCCATTCCGGCAGGCACCCAGAATCGTGCAATATTCTTTACCGAATCCCTGCGCAGGGGGGAACGCCAGCTTATGGAATCAGGGTCAAGGCATACGTCGGCTATGATGCGTGAGGCTGAATCAGGATACTCCTTGGCGAGCACCTTAAGGGAATCGATCATATCCTTGCGGTCGTCCAGACCGTTGACCCAGAAAAAGAGCATGGTGGCTCCTGCAGAGGAGGGGCGGATTGTATCGAGGCCATTGGCCAGGGAACGGAATACTACAGATTTCAGCTTGCCGGGATAACGCACGGCAGACGTCGGCATATCGGCACGGCTTACCATCCTGAGCCAACGGTCTTTATCCGCTTTCTCTCCAAGACCATACCAGAGGCGGACGAAAAGATTCTCATCTTCCTGGCGGTAAAATGACGTGAGCAGAAGCAGGGCAGAGGCCGGATTGTCGGGATTCCGTTCCACGTAGTCGGCCACAGCCTCGTTGATTTCAGAGGGAGTGCCCGAGTAGAGGGTAGAAGCATGGGCATTGCGCCAGAGAGAGAGTTCCTCGTTCACCTCGTTGCCGTCTACAGTCCAATGGTCGGGGTTCGTATCGCTGCCGGATATGGTTATCTTGTCGCCTTTCTCGGCATACACTGTAAGAGGCAGATTGCCGCCCGCGTAAATGTAGAGCAGGGTAGGGTTGATGGTGGGGGCACGCAATTCGCCCTGGCCGCCCATGACGGTGGCAACAGACTCGATCATTATGCCTCCTCTTTTGTCGGAAGCATAATGCACCACCCTGATATTCGACGACATATCCTTGGGAAGCGAAAACCGGAGGATCACCTCCTTCTTGCCGCAGGAGGCAAGAAGGAGGGATAGTATCATCAGAAGAGATAGACGAAGTGTAAGGCGCATAGTGTAACTTAAACGTATTTCTCGCCGAAACGGTCTTTCACCTCGTTCACTATCTGGCGGATCTTCTGCTCGTCGGCGAGCGGACAGATGAGCAAGGCATTACCGTTGTCGGCCACTATATAGTCTTTCAAGCCTGCGGCCACGATGATCTTGTCGCCACTCACGGCAAACATCGAGCCTTCGCATCCGGACGTGAGCACCTTGCAGCCTTGAGTCACGTTGCGGTGTTGGTTGCGAGGGGAGGCCTCGTAGAGTGCATTCCAGGTGCCCAGATCGCTCCAGCCGATATCTACGGTCTCCACATATACATTGTCGGCCTTCTCCATGATCGCATAGTCGATGGAGATGCTTGTGGCGAGAGGGAAGATACGGTCGATGAAGGCCGGTTCATCCTCTGTGGCATAGGCACAATCAGAAGAATCGAAGAGCTGGGCCATGTCGGGAGCGTAGCGTGAGAAGGCTTTCAGGATAGAAGCGACACTCCAGAGGAAAATGCCTGCATTCCAGAAAAATTCACCGCTGTCCAGGAATAGCTTGGCTACCTCCAGATTCGGTTTCTCAGTGAATGACTTCACTTTACGTATTCCGGGCCATCCCTCTACAGCGGCTCCCTGCTGAATGTAGCCGTAGCCGGTGTTGGGGCCTGTAGGCTTGATGCCCAGTGTGAGCAGACGGTCGCCGCTTTCCACGAATCGGAATCCCTCCTCGATCTTGTTGTGGAATTCGGTTTCCTTCAGCACGAGATGATCCGATGGAAGCGTCACGATCGAGGCCTCGGGATCCATAGCGGCTATATGACGCGCGGCCCAGCAGATGCAGGGAGCCGTGTTGCGGCGAGCCGGCTCAAGGAGTATGTTGGAGTCCTTCACCTGCGGCAGCTGGTCGCGGATGATGTCGGCATACTGACGGTTGGTGACGAGGATTATATTTTCAGGCCCTACGATCGGTGAGATTCTGTCGACCGTGAGCTGCAGAAGGCTTTTCCCCGTGCCGAAGAAGTCGAGAAACTGTTTCGGACGGTCGTTGCGGCTGAAGGGCCAGAAACGCGACCCTACGCCTCCACACATGATGACGCAATAGCGATGATTGTTCATGGCTTTGTTTTTTGGTTACGTAACAAGTTCTTTTACTGAAAAGTATATGAGATTCACTGGTCAGTGGCAGGACGGAACTGATGCTTCACGCCCTCCACCACATTGAGCATGTAATCGCCGATTTTCTCTGCCTCGCTGATGAGGTCCATGAAGAAGATGCCTTCCTGATAGTTGTATTCCTTATTGTTGATATTGAAGATATTGGAATCACGCAGAGTGTCGCGGAGATTATTGATTTCACGCTCTTTGTTGTAGGCTTTGATGATGAGGGAATCTTCCGGCGTCTCCATTTCGCGGAGAATGCCGAGCATGTTCTCCATAGCTTCATCCACAAGGCTATACATCCTGTCGATTTCTTTGAGCACAGCCTCGTCGAAATCCACATGATTTGCGTGCTGACGGGTGAGAGCCTTGGCCACATTGAAGCATCCGTCGGCTATAGATTCGATCTCGCTGATGATGCGGAGCATACCGGCCACACGCATCTTGCCCT
>CAZUNU010000149.1:0-7376 GCA_964622105.1 uncultured Sangeribacter sp.
AATTGTCTTATTCCAATGCAGCCTATCCGATTGAGGTGAGGATCAAAGGTGATGATTATGCTAAACTCCAGACCGTGTCAGATTCAGTAGTTGAAATAATGCACTCTATCCCTGAAATCAATCTGGTGAGCAGCAGTCTGAATGCTCCTCTCGTGGCGACTCAGGTGGTGCCTGATTTCACCAATATGTCGCGCTTGGGACTGAGCGACATGATGCTGGAGGCTGACCTCGCCATGAGGTATATGAATTCAGGAATCCCTGTAGCCACGTTATGGGACGGCACCTATGCCACGCCTGTCGTGTTCCGTACGCCTACCTCCGAACATTCGGATGTATCAGACTTGCGCAACGAGATTATTCCGGTCATGGGGATTTCATCGGCTCCCTTGCGCCAGTTTGCCGATGTGAAACCTACCTGGCACTATGGACAGCTCTCTCATCGCAACGGAATCCCATGCGTGACAGTAACATCTGAAGTGGAACGCGGTGATTTCTCATTGGTGGTGACTGACAAGCTGATCAAGAAGATCGACACTCTGACTCTCCCCGAGGGCGTCACGATAGAATACGGCGGCGACTACAGCCAGTCGGAAGAGATGTGGCCACCGATTATTTCAGCTTTGCTTATGGCTGTGGTGATCATATTCTTCATTCTTCTGGCACACTATAAGAACGTGACCACTGCGGCTCTCCTTCTGCTCTGCATAGTGTTGTGTGTGCCCGGTGCGGGAATCGGCCTTGCTATTCAGGGAGAGGTACTCTCGCTTACATGTACGCTCGGATTTATCTCCTTGATGGGTATCCTTGTCCGAAACGTGATCATCATGATCGACTATGCCGAGGAGCTCCAGCGTTCTGAGGGCATGACCGTGAAGGAAGCGATATTCCATAGCGTCGTGCGACGCATGCGTCCTATCTTCCTTACCTCGGCGGCTGCCTCGATGGGCGTGCTCCCGATGGTGCTCACAGGCACTCCCTTGTGGCGACCCATGGGTACCGTGATCTTCTGGGGTACGATAATCACATTCTTCTTCATCGTAACTGTCATCCCCGTGCTTTACTGGAAGGTGATGGCAAGAAATTCTAACAAACAAGCAACCAAATGAAAAAGATACTTGGTATAATGGCTGCAATGAGCCTGTTATGCACCCCCTCTGCCTATTCACAGCAGTTGTCGCTTGAGGAGTGTGTGAAAATGGCTCTTGAAAACAATGCGCGGATGCGTACGGCCGACGATACGATGGAAGCTTCGCGTGAAACTTCTCGTGAGGTTTTCACCAAATATTTCCCCTCTGTAAATATCAGCGGAGCGGCATTCCGGGCCAATCATGGAATGTTGCGTCATCATATCGACCTTCCTCTTGCAGATCTTAACATTGGACTTCCAAACATGGATTTCGACCTCAGTGTGCTGAAAAAGGGTTCTATAGCAGGGATCAATCTGTTGCAACCAATATTTTTAGGTGGACGCATAGTGAATGGAAATCGTCTTGCGCACGTAGGTGAGGAGGTTAGTCGCCTTCAGCAGCGGCAGACGGCTGATGAGGTGCGCCGCGATGTGGAGCAATATTATTGGCAACTCGTGTCGCTCCATTCCAAACATACCACAGTTGACGCCGCCATCTCGATGCTTGATTCCCTCACCTCTCAGGTGCAGAGCTATGTCGATGCAGGTGTGGCAACTAACAACGATCTTCTTGAGGTAAAACTGAAGCGCAACGAGATGCTCGTGGCCCGTACGGAACTCGACAACGGTATCTCGGTTGTGCGTATGCTCCTTTCCCAGTTTATAGGTAAGGGTACTACCGGTTCGGTTGACGTGACTTCGGAAATCACCCCCGGAGTTGTGCCCGATTTCCCCCACGACATATATCGGGCGCCCGAAGAGTGTCTGGATCAGACTGTCGGCCATGGTCTGTTGACTCAGAATGTGCGTGCCAAGGAACTTGAGAAGAAGATCAGCGTAGGCAACAATCTTCCTATGGTAGCCGCCGGAGCCAGCTACAACTACGAGCATCTTCTGGATCAGGGCCACACTTTCGCCAACGTCTATGTTACGGTAAGCATCCCGGTGACCGACTGGTGGGGAGGATCGCACAATATAAAGAAGAAAAAACTCGAGACCCAAATAGCGCGCACTCAGCTTGAAGACAACTCTCAGTTGCTCATCATAGCCATGAACAATGCCTGGAATGATCTCTCTACCGCTTACACGCAGATGGAAATAGCGCGCGAGTCGATAGCCCAGTCGTCAGAAAATCTGAGGATGAACCAGAGCTTCTATGATGCCGGCACCACCACGATCACCGATCTGCTCAACGCACAGACGCTTCACCGTCAGTCGCAGGACAAATTTGTTGAAGCCTACGGTCAATTCCAGATAAAGAAGTTAGCCTATCTGCAAGCCACCGGCCGCTGACAATCAACTTCGATTGCAAGGCACGTAACGCTATCGTCTGTGTCCTCGGCTGAAACATTCAAGTCGCTAAAACCGCGCCCCTGAGCACCCACAACCTCTGCGTTGTGGTCCGCTTTAATCGTTCATTGCTCCGTATATCTATCTCTGGATAGTTTTGGGTATATTTGTATGATTAGATTACAATAAAACTAAAAAAATAAGCATCAGCAATTAATTTAAATTAATTGCTGATGCTTATTTTAAATCTATATTTTTTGTAAATTTGCAGATAAGTCATCAAAAAGATAAATAATGGACAGAAATTCGAATAGACTCAAATCAATAGAAATACGTGGTTATAGATCAATCCCGTTCCAATTTCCGTTGAAATTAGAGTTTAGAGATGTCAATATACTTTTGGGTGCAAATGGTGCAGGAAAAAGTAATATAATCAACTTTTTCAAACTGCTTGGCTATATGATGAGCGGTACCCTGCAGAGATTTGTGGCTGAATCAGGCACAAATGATAGATTCCTTTATTATGGGGCAAAGAGAACTCCTACGATGAGTGCCTCCCTTATAATTGAATCTGCCATGTCATGTGACACCTACAGTTTCAGTCTTACAAAGGCTATCCCAGACCGTCTGATTATTTCATCTGAAGAAATAGAATGGAAGGATTCAGAGAATGGTAAAACTGAGGGAAGGCAGTTATTGTCCAACTTTAATGAGACTGCGTTGATAAGGTCATCAGAAAAATCTGAAAAACTGATCTGGTCACTATTGAGTTCATGTAAAGTTTATCAATTCAGTGACTCCTCGATTTCTTCTCCCATGAGGCTGGCCTCTCCCGTAGAATCTGCACATTACCTACAGGCTGAGGCAAACAATCTTGCATCATTTCTATATTATTTAAAAAACAATTATCCCGAGTCATTCTGCCGAATCACTGAATACGTCCGAGACGTTGTGCCTCAATTCAATGATTTCTATTTAGAGCCGGAAAGAGGATACATTTCTTTAAAATGGATGGATAATTCTCCGAATGACTATATCCTCTCTGCTGATCAGTTTTCGGATGGCTCTATACGTTTCATAGCTTTGGCCACTTTGCTTCTTCAGCCTGAAGAGACCATGCCTTTCGTGATTATCATTGATGAACCGGAGTTAGGTTTGCACCCATATGCTATAGATCAGCTAAATGAAATGATAAGGGATGCGTCGAAACATGCTCAGGTTATAATTGCCACACAATCCACAGAAATCCTTGACGGTTTTGAAGCTGAAGACGTGACTATCATAGAAAGGGATCAGAAAATTGATGGTACGGTTTCACATAAACTCCGAGGTGAGGAGTATAAGTTTTGGCTTGAGGAATATTCATTAAGCGAATTGTGGAATAAAAATGTGATAGGAGGGCGACCTGTATGAAAATTACGATCCTGCACGTGCTTTGTGAAGGACAAACTGAAGCACGGTTTGTAAAAGAGGTTTTATCTCCATATTTACAACAGTTCAATATTGTTTCTAAGCCGACAATCCTTTTAACTTCTCGAAAGAGAAACATAAGAGGTGGAATGATTTCGTATGCTAAAGCTAAAAGTGAACTTGAAATATTGTTTAAACAAAATCAAGATAATGACTATGAACGGCATCTTTTCACAACAATGTTTGACTACTATGCTCTTCCGGATGATTTCCCTGAAATGAAGCAGAGTGAAAAAATTCAGGATGTCCGACAAAGGATAACCTATATTGAGCAGGCTTTTGCGGAGGATATGCATACTTCTTCCTTTATTCCATATATTCAGCTGCATGAATTCGAGGCTCTTCTGTTTGTGGACATTGAACAGTTGAAAGCGGAATATCCAAAGAGTGGAAAGCAAATTGATAAATTAAAAGTAGAGACTGATCTGATTGGAGATCCCGAATTAATAAACAACCGACCCGATACTGCACCCAGCAAAAGAATAATAAAAGCTGTTGAGAGAGAGTACCATTACAATAAAGTGCAGAGTGGGGCTGCTATTACGTCATCAATCGGCATTGAATCATTAATGAGTGGCTGTCTTCACTTTAAAGATTGGGTTGAAAGGGTCATAGAAAAAGCATGTGATATCTAGTATTTAGGTTAGGGACTCACATTAATTTTTCCCTGTACGCCTTAAAATTCACTTTCTATTTGTCTTTTTAGAATTGCTATTGCCTTTTGGGTCGCCTCTTGATCAAGGCCAGTGTAAGGATTAACCAACACTAACTTGTCAAGTTGATTCTCATTGAAATTTTCAGCGCCAAGATCATCTATTATTACATAGTTACACGGCTCGCCACAATTAGCTAACCATTGTTGAATCTCATCTCCTCTGTGTTGGCTGACATTAGGTGTCGTGTCTCTCATGAAACCCGGTATCTGGCGTTCACGCCACATTTCTAATAGCTCTTCATACTTATCCATGTATTTCCAATCTGAAGTGACTACAACGTCAGCTTTGGTAGCATCTACTAATATTTTTAGATTCTCGATACACAGAGGGTCAAATATCGGACGCCCATTCTCATCACATTCCGGCAGGTTGTTACTGACCAAATAACTATCGTAATAGCCTGTATCCATAACTCCGTCAAAATCAAGGAATATAATATTCATCATCACATAATTTGCAAGGTTATCCCCATCATCAATTGGTTAGATAAGTCTATTTATCGAATTTTGAAGATTATGAAATTGGAGGCGTAGGGGAGGGGTTGGGAGTGGAGGTAGTTCGGGGAGGCGTCGGAGGCGTTGACGCGGTAGAAACAATAGTTCCACCCTTGACCCATATCGGTGTATAGCGCCTCCTGCACTCCTTGTGAGAGTAATGCATCAATGAAATTACCGAATGTTACTACCCCTTGACTCTCATATAGAGCCAGATTGTTGTCACTGTCAAGACACAGAGCACGGAACACGTTCCGGTTTCCCAACGGACGGGTAGTCTTAACTGCTTGTCCGTCATGTATCATCATCTCCTGAGCAAATCCCATGCCGCCTTCCTCCGCAGCCTTGTCAAAGGCCGAGGAATAATCCTGATATAGGAACTTCCGACCCGACACAGCCGACCAAGTGAAAGCACCCGTGTTGCGTTTGCACGAATAGCCTCTGAAGCGTTTGCCACCGGCAACATGATCTCCTGCAATGTTGGAGTGCCCCTTATCAAATTCCTTTCCTGTAAACGCCCCTGCAAAAGCAAGGACGATTGAATCATTGTCGGCAGAGGGGATTTCACCGCAAACCATGTCCATTGCCAAACCGCTCATATCGGGCTTCAAACGTATTAAATCGCCATGCTCCGTTTCAATATGTGAGACGGTCAGAAAGTCCGGCTTGGCGCCAGTAAAATCAGTCACCATCGACTCCTTGATGTCTGGGTGAAGCCCACGCGCAATATCAATGAAAAGCTTCACTCGTGCCAACACCTCGCGACCACGATTACGCCACCAGGATGCCCGTCTACCGGGAGTGTGAGCATTGTAGCCAATGGCATCAACCCCAAGATGTTTTGCCTGATACAAAGCCCTCTCGTTATGATACTTCTGGGAGATGATAATGATAGAATCCTGACGATAGACGTCGCGCATCTTCGCCAGTGAGTTGAGGGTACGTGTGCCGTCATAATCCAGCACAATACGTGCTGAATCCACACCCTGCTTGATCAGAGAATCACGCATAGCCACCGGTTCATCATACCCGTTCTCAGTGTTGCGATAATCACCGCCACTCACCACGAGCCAGTCCACCTTCCCCGCCTTATAGAGCTCAGCTCCGGCCTTAATCCGATAATCAAAATAAAGATTCCGACGTCCATTCCAACTTGAAACAGGTGATGTCCCCAGCACCACCCCCACCTTCCGATGAGGCACACTCTCCACATCTTCATATAATCTATCTTTTGCCGAGTTATAAACCTTTCGGTCACAGACTATCATTATCAGAGCTATAACGCAAGATAATGAAATCCCAACCCACAGTATACGTTTCAAGGGTCTATTTATTTTCATAGCCAATATCGATTTTTGATTATCTGGATATTATTCTTCTCTTACTGAGTCTCCATGGATAATAGGAAGGCTCATTGATGGAATTTTGGTAGGTCGGGAAATTGGTTAATGATCTCTTCAAACTCCGTAAGCCGATACTCAAGTGGATAGTTAAATCGTTATTCAATTCCTCGATTTTGCAAAATCTTCAATTTTGTAATTTCCAGTCACCCATTTACGTTTGAATCCTACCTATTCACATAACGTCTGTATTACCCAGAATGGTAACTTATCGTTTTCGTCATACAATAGTTATTGAACTGAGCTTTTGGGGTTCGCCATTTTGATTAACACTTCAGATGTTTGATATTATACATTGCTATATTGTTTATTAAATTTTGCAATAACTTCCTTCATGTCAAGTGGAAGCCGGTTGAGACATTCCATTAGTATAAAATCCGGAATTTCACCATAAAAAGCTGCTGCGATTCCTCCAGTGATTGCAGCTTGTGTATCAGCATCACCACCGTAGGCAACAGCCCTACGAACTGCCGATTCATAATCCGAGCTTTCAAGAAATGCAATTATTGCCTCTGGAACTGAGCCTTGACAACTTACGTCAAATGTATAGCGGGACTGAATATCTTCATATTTTCTACTAAGGTCATAGCCGAAACGGTGTTCGATCTGAGCCTTTATTTCTTGTTTTGAGCACCCCTCAAGTGCAAGATATATGGCTAAGGCAGTTGCTTGAGCACCCTTTATGCCCTCCGGATGATTATGGCTGACTTCGGCTGATTCCTTGGCCAACTCCAGAACTTCTTCAATTGATGTTGCATACGCTCCGACTGCGCTCACTCGCATCGCAGACCCATTACCCCAACTATTGTATGGCCGCGGGTCATCTTGTCTGAACCACCAGTTGAAGTTTCCACCGTATCCGGCTTTCGGATATTTACGA
>CAZUNU010000150.1:0-7338 GCA_964622105.1 uncultured Sangeribacter sp.
GTGCGAAAAGCTCTCTTTTTTGAAAAAGCTCTCATTTTCGAGAATAAGAAGAGGCATTTTGAAAATAAGGAGAGTTGGAATTACGTTATAAAGCCATGAGAAATCATGGCTTTTTCTATTTCATGCTGATATTGGTGCTCGGAGTGCTCGGCGGCTGCAAGTCGGCCAAGCTTTCCGATGCCGATGCAGCATTCGAGCGCGGAGAGTATTTCGATGCTCAGAAGATCTACCGTAAACTCTACAACAAGGCTACCAAACGGGAGGAACGTCCCTTCCGTGGAGAACTTGCCTACAAGATGGGGCAATGCTACACGAAGCTGAACATGGCTCCACGTGCCGCCGCCTCTTTCCAAAATGCTATCCGTTACGAGTATCCCGACTCCATGGCTTACTTCTGGCTTGGGAAGGCGCTGCAGGCCGACGGAAAATATCAGCCGGCAATCGACGCCTATACAAAATTCCTTGAATGGCTTCCGGGCAACCGGCTTGCAGAGGAGGGCGTGAACGGTTGCCGCATGGCTATAGCTGCCAAGAATAAACCCAAGACTCGCTATGTGGTGAAGAACATGAAGCTCTTCAATTCCCGACGTGCCGATTTCTCACCGATGTATCTTGACAAGAGCTACGACCAGATTTTTTTCACCACAACCAATGAGAAAGCCATCGGTGAGAACAAATCTGAGATCACAGGCATGAAGAAAGGCGACATCTATTTCTCCAAGAAAAATGAGAGAGGGGAGTGGCAGCGGCCTGAGCCGGTGGAGGGTGAACTTAATACGGATGCTGACGAGGGAATAATCAGTTTCTCGCCTGACGGGCAGACAATGTATCTCACCCGTGCGCGTCGGTCTGCCTCTTCCGATACCTCAGTTGAGATCTTCACTTCGCGCAGGAGCGATGCCACATGGAGTGCACCTCAGAAATTCGAGATCACGGCCGATACTCTTTCAGCTGTGGGCCATCCTGCTGTCTCGCCCGACGGACGCTATCTCTATTTCACCTCCGATATGCCCGGAGGCTTTGGCGGTCTCGACATATGGAGAATCAACCTTCAGGATCGTGTAGGCTCGCTCGAGAACATGGGCCCACAGATAAATACTGCCGGTAATGAATCCTTTCCCTATTCGCGCTCGGATTCGCTCCTGTATTTCTCTTCCGACGGACATCCCGGCTACGGCGGCCTCGACCTTTTCCGCGCTCGCCTTAATTCTACGGGCGATTACTGGAATGTGGAGAACATGGGCCAGCCGATGAACAGTCAGGGTGATGATTTCGGCATTACGTTCGGCCCCGGCGAGACCGGTTTCTTCAGCTCTAACCGTGGCGATGCCCGGGGGTATGACCATATCTATTCCTTCGAGCTTCCGGAGCTTAAGATCACCATTTCCGGATGGGTGCTTGATAAGGATGAGGAGCCGGTGCCCAACGCCGTGATTCGTATCGTGGGCGACGACGGCAGCAACCAGAAGGAGATAGCGCGTGATGACGGCAGTTTCAAGTTTAATCTTGAGCGCGGAGTGAAATACGTTATGAAGGCCGGAGCTCCGGGTTATCTGAGCCTGAAACAGGAGTTTGAGAGCGACATGGCGGAGGAGGATGCCGACTACGGGGTGGATTTCATACTTGCAGCTATAAATAAGCCACAGGTGGTGGAGAATATCTTCTACGATTTTGATAAGGCCACTTTGCGGCCGGAATCGAAGAGTGCACTCGATGAGATGGCCGAGATGCTTAAGGAGAATCCTAACGTTACGATAGAGATGGGGGCACACACCGACCGTAAAGGTTCGGATGAATATAACGTAGCCCTTTCTGAGCGTAGAGCCAAGAGTGTGGTTGACTATCTCATAGCGGCAGGAATCGCGGCCGACCGTCTCAGTCCGAAAGGATATGGCGAGACGGTGCCGAAGACAGTCACCAAGCGTATTGCCCGGGAGTATCCGCAATTTCCGGAGGGCACGGTTCTGACAGAGGAGTTTATCCTGACCTTGTCGCCTGAAGATCAGGAGGCAGCCGATCAGATCAACCGTCGTACGGAGTTTCAGGTGCTCTCCATAGATTATGACCTTTTCTGAAGCAAATTCTTCCAAAGTGGTTTTAAAAAAGAATAAGATAAATAAAAAGATAACCCAAAGAGTATTAGATTTACAATAATAGGAATTGAAAAATGGAAAAACCTTTTGATATAGATCTCGTCTATATGTGGGTAGACGGAAGCGATCCGAAATGGCTTGAAAAACACAACCGGGCTACGGGAAAGACGGATGAGAGCTCCGACATAAACAGCAAAGCACGCTTTGCCAACAACGATGAGCTCAAATACAGTCTTCGCTCTGTTGAGCGGTATGCTCCGTGGATTCACCGTATCTATATACTCACCGACAATCAGGTGCCTGATTGGCTCGACACCTCGAATCCTAAGATCCGTATTGTAGATCATTCGGAGGTGTTGCCCGAGAAGTCACGGCCATGTTTCAATGCTACCCTGATAGAGCATTTCATTTGGAAGATTCCGGGACTTTCGGAGCATTATATACTTGCCAACGACGACATGATGCTCAATAAGCCTGTTAGTCCCTCGGATTTCTTTGATTCGGAAGGTTATCCTGTCATGCGGCTCGTGCGTCGCCCGTTCATGCGCATATTATCGTGGCTTCAGATCAATGTGCTGAAGAAAAAGATGGGCAACTATAAGACTATGATACGAAATTCGGCTATCCTCGTAAACCGTGCCAAGGGGAAATATTATGAAGGGAAACCGCATCATAACATGGATGGGTATAATAAAAGCTTCGTGGAATATGTTGAGAAGACTTTCAATAAAGAGTTTGAGCCAACCTTCACTCATCCCTTGCGTTCCAATGATGATTTCCAGAGAATCATATTCTATTATATGGGTATGTCGGAAGGAAAAGGGAAGCCTATATACGTTAACCATAATACATCTTTTCAGCTTAACATAGCGAAACCTTATCACTATAAGCGTCTGATAGATGCGAATCCCTCATTTTTCTGTATGAACGATAGCCCCAAGGCTCAAGACAGCCATCGCCTTGCCGCCAAAGATTATCTGGCCAAGCGTTTCCCCGAAAAATCGCAGTTCGAGAAGTAGCCTGCCACTTTATTTGAAGCTTTCGAAAGCGTAAGTCGGCCGGTTATTTATCTTCGATGTCGTTGAGATCGTATTGGTAGAAATATTCGTCGCCTCTTATGCGCTTGCTCACTTTGCCGCGACAACGGCCACGAGCCTGCTTCTGCTTGAACTCCTCGAATGATTTCACGGCATAATGGTTTATCTTTATCACGTCGTGCTGTGGCTCACGGTCATGGAAATTGATCTTCACAGGATCTCCGTGAGAATCGGCAGCCTTTCCAGTGATCCGCGCGGCTTCGTGTGCCCCGATCATGGAGTAGACGCGCCGTGGGTCTACTATGCTCTTTATGTAGCGGTTTAGTTTATGGTTTGACACCGAGTGCCGCTTAAAACGTTCCATCACGCCTCCGGGTTCTTTCTTCTTTGCGCCTCCGCTGCCATAGCATAGCCAGTTGATCTCCACTACCGAAAAATCTTCCAGCTTTTTCAAATAATCGGGAATGTTTTTGTCTTTCAGAGGCACAATGAACTCATCAAGGTCTACTATGGCTATCCAGCGGGCCTCAAACCGATGGTCGTCGAGACATTTGTCGTAGATGAACAGCTGTTTGCTGTAGCCTTCGATAAACTCGTAATCCACAAAGCCGGATTTGATGTAAGGCTCCAGAATTTCGCGGGTGTTGTCGGTGCTCTCATTGTCGTAAAAGTAAATCTTCTCCACCCCCATCTTCTTATACCATTCCACCCACTCCTGTATGTATGGGCCCTCGTTTTTGGCCAAGGTGCAGACGGCCAGATAGTATTTGGGCTCCGATTTATTTTCTTTGATCTTGCGACGTAGCTCACGGCCCTTTCTCACACCATAACGCAGTTTCCCTCTCCACTGGTTGCGTGTCTGCTTATGAGGGATAACACCTGCTATTATTTCTGCAGCTTTCTTGTTCATTATTATTTGCGGTTGGGAAGATTAGAGTTCAAAACTTGATTTGTCGGGGAGGATGTACTCGAAGGCATCATCTATCATTTCCATCACTAAGTTGTAGTTGCGTATGTGGATGTTGTCGTTCAGGCAGATGAGACTGTAGCTCTGGTTGTAGATAGCGTCGATGGCCTTTTTCCACTTGATGAGCAGGGGAAACATTTTTGTGTCGGAGTAAGTGTTGTATGGCACGAATTCACCCTTGCATATCTGCCAGGTGCGGAAGAGTTCCTGTGTATAGTCGGTGACGTCGCGGAAACGGTTGGCAGAGGTCTTGGTCAGCTCGTCCCCGGCCGCTGCCCACACCTCCTCGAAGGTAGACTTGAGATATGGTTGCGCGTTGTGGGGCGTACGCAGGGTTATGAACTTCGGGTAATGCTTCAGCAGATAATTCTGACGGGCTTTCGAGCCGTAGCTTTCATGAAACCATTTGTCGTAATCGCGTTTCATCACCTCCTTCTTGTCGAAATGCTGATTGATGATGCGGATGTTGTTGCGCAGCATCTTGTACCATTGCGACCACGTCGGATTGTAATGGAAGGCGGCGATGTCGCATGGTAGCCCGTCGCGGAAGAAGCGCGTAGGCTTGATGGGACGTGTTATATAGAAATCGTCGTTGAAGTAGACGAAGTGCTCCGCGAGCCCCGGGATGCGGTGGATGTAGCGTTCGATCACTCCGGAGTTGTATGTAGGCAGAAACTCCTCGGGGATCACATCCTTGTGATGCACGAGGTTTAGCTTCGGATTGTCGGTATTGAGCCATGCCGGCTTCTGTCCGCACGTTAGGAAATGGATTTTGCGTACCCATGGCGCGAACTGCTCAACCCCTCTGAACCAGTATTTCAGGAAGCCGTTGTCTCTGAACCGGGCATCGGAGACACTGTTGCTTTCCGTTACGGTCTTGCCGGAATATTTGGCGAATTCCTTCTTCCATTCGGGGTCGTTCATATCAACCCATATTAGAACAAAATCTATGTCCATGCTGTGTGAGTTTAATTCATTTCAATACTTGTGCTATTCTGAAACGCCTGTGGGTCCAGAGATACAACTCAGGCTGGCGACGGATCATCTGCTCAAGCATGTCGTAATACATTTCGGTCAACCGATGCTCCGGCAGTTGCTTGGGGTCGGCGCTCATGGGTACGAAAGTTGCCTCATAGAAGCCTCTTTTCACCCTCTTGATGTCGATAAACCATGCGGCCATGTCGTAGTGGCGTGCCAGTTTCTCAGTAGCGGCCTGAGCCGGGGTATTATGATTGAGGAAGGGCACATAAAGCTGCACATCCTTCTTGCGGGGCGATTGGTCGGCAATGAAGCCCACTATGCACTCCTTATTTTCTGAGGCAAGATGGGTGATGAAGCGGGCAGTCTTATGCATCTCCACGTTTTCAGCGCCGTGAGAGGCGCGGCTTTCAAGCATCAGCTTATCGACAGCGGGATTACTGAGCTTGTGATAGATCTGGGCAGCCACTGCTCCCTTGTAGAGGTGGATAGGCATAGAAGAGATCCATTCCCAGTTGCCGTAATGGCCTAAGAATAGTGCCACCGACTGGCCCGAGCGGAGCACGTCGTTCACCTCCTCGATGTTGGTGAATTTCATGCGCCGGCTGATCTCAACGTCGCTCATGGAGCCGGTTTTCATGGTCTCAAGCAGGTTGTCGGAGAAATTGTGATAGAAATCTTTTTCTATCTTTTTGAGCTCTTCGGGTGTTTTCTCCGGGAAACACTCGGTAAGGTTTTTTCTGACCACTTTCTTCCTGTAGCCTACAACATGGTAGATAAGGAAATAGAGACCGTCGGAAATGCCATAGAGCATCTTGAACGGTATCTTCCCTATGCCTTTCAGCAGCAGACGTAAAGAGTGGTAAGTAAAATTCATTTTATTCAGTTGCTTTGTGATGTTTGCAAATTCATATTGCCCTGTCGGGTTTCCGCCTCAAGACTCTGCTGATTGATTGTACGTGCTTTCGAGAGAGACGGCTGATCTTTGGCGAGAGTCCTGATATTCAGAGATGGTAGTATTCCTTAAACCATTCTACCGTGCGGTTTATTCCCTCCTGGAGCGGCGTACAGGGTTTGAATCCTGTTGCTTCTGCCAGAGCTGAGGAATCGGCATAAGTCTGATATACGTCGCCTGCCTGCATCGGGAGGAAGTCTTTCTTGGCTTCACGTCCGATGGCGTTTTCCACACACTGGATGTAATCCATCAGTTTTGTAGGGTGGGAGTTGCCGATATTGAAGATGCGGTATGGAGCGGGAGAGGTAGCCGGATCGGGATTGGTTTCATCCCAGTCGGGATTACCTTGGGGGATTACGTCAACAATCCTCACGGTACCCTCTACTATATCGTCGATATATGTGAAGTCGCGGAGCATATCTCCGTTATTGAACACCTTGATAGGGCGGTCGTGGAGGATTGCGTCCATGAAGAGGAATGGCGACATATCGGGTCGGCCCCACGGACCGTAGACAGTGAAGAAGCGTAGGCCTGTCGTGGGAATGCCATACAGTTTGGAGTAGGCATGAGCCATGAGTTCGTTGCTCTTTTTGGTAGCGGCATAGAGGCTGACGGGGTGGGCGATGCCGTCATGTTCGGAGAAAGGTACCTTGCCGTTGAGTCCGTATACGCTTGATGAGGAGGCGTAGACGAGGTGTTTGACATGGTTGTGGCGGCAGCCTTCAAGAACGTTGATGAACCCGTCGACGTTGCTTTCGATATATGCCTGCGGATTGGTGATGGAGTATCTCACGCCGGCTTGAGCCCCCAGGTTGATCACCGCGTCAAATTCCTCATTGGCAAAGAGCATCTGCATGGCATGAGTGTCTTCGAGATTCATTCTTATGAATCTGTATCGGTCAGGCCATTTCTCGGAGTTTACGAATTTGTACCAAGGGAAGTCCTCGGCTTTTTCCGTTTGGCTTATGCCGCACTCGGCCAGACGTGCCATTTTCAACGACTGTTCATAGTAGTCGTTGATATTGTCGAGGCCGATAACTGAATTGCCTTTATCTATGAGTTTTTTAACTACGGCGCTTCCGATAAATCCGGCAGCTCCGGTCACCAATATTTTCATAATTGATCGTTCAAGTATCAATTGATCCTTAAGTTATCAATTGCTCGTTAATATCAAAATTTCCGCAAAAGCCCTTAGAGCCTTCAGCAAGAAGCCTATTGCTTCTGCGCGTTGCATAATGCTTCAGCGTTATGCCAGTTTCTTCTGCGCTCTGCTTGATGCTTCAGCGTTATGCCAGTTGCTTCTGCGCT
>CAZUNU010000151.1:0-7330 GCA_964622105.1 uncultured Sangeribacter sp.
ACATTCACAAGAAAGATCCATTTCATCTACCAACAATCATCTGGAAATAATTAACAGAGCTACAAATAACGAAAGAAATGAAGCTACAATCTGTATATATGAAGCTTAAATCGCGTCTGTCGGCGAGAATCTCGCTGTTGGCTGCCACGTCATGTCTCGTGTGTTTGTCAGCTCTCGCACAAACACCGGGTAACCCTGTCAAATTGTTGTATAATGATATAACTGTAAATGGTAATACTCTAACCGCACCTTATCAATTAGGCGATTTAGGGCCGGGGAAACTTCTTGACGGCAACGTAGATAGCAAATATCATTCTCCCGATGAAAGAGAGGGTAGCAATGTAAAAGAAAATATAGGGGAGCAGTATCTGGAAGTGACATTCAAGGATCCACTGACCCTCGCGGATGACGAAGATTTAGTTGTGTATATCCAGCGATGCAACGACTGCGACAACCGCCAACCGACCGTATTCAGGGTAAAAGGGTTGCTTTCGGACGCAACGGAGAATCCTACTGCCGACATGGAGACATGGGGTGAGGACTTTTGCCGCGTCTATTTCCTCTACCGTGGCAAAAGCACAAAGGAGTATTCCGCAAGAATCCATCCGGAGAAGGATCACAGCTATAAAAAACTTCGCTTCTATGTGACTGCCAACAATACCCGAAGCTACGATAAGCAAGGGCATCATTCTATGGGTCTGTCGGAGTTTCAGATATATATAGTGAAGCGTGATGATTACTATCCGGAGCCTATGGCCGACCAATTCCATTATCGCGATGACTATAACCGCGCGTATGAGGATTATACTTTCGTTCACACCATGGGCTGGCTCGATGAGCGAAATCGAGATATAGACGCTACAACTGACAATCAACCGGCTTGGAGAGTTGACAAGCTAAATAATGAGGCTTATGATAAAGGTTCATTAAAGGGCGAAGGGAATTACGAAGGAAAGGGTCAGACATATTGTATTAATAAACTAAACAACTGGGCTGAGTGGGGTAGGGATTGGAGCGCAAACGGAGAATGGAATCTCGATCAGGAGCAACTTCTTGAACTGGGTGTGGAGATGCCATCTTTAGCTCCGATCAAGAATGACCCGGAATTCGATCCATCAGTAATAGGTAAACATCAGGTTCAGCCTACTCACGTGACAGAGCATATCCTTTACGCTCTGCCCGGCGACCCTATCATTCTTATTCCTTACGGAAATTTTGCCGCAGCCCCGCATTTTGAGAAATATGAGGTTAACTTTGCCCACTGGTATGATTACCGAACCGGCGACAAGATTACGATTGATGATGGAAATGGCAACGTAACCAATCTTCTTGACTTCTTAGCCGATGCTTGGGGTGTATGTACTTCTGAGAAGAACGGTTTCTACGGTGCCTACCTGCTTTCCGAGAAAAAGGTAGGTAATGACATACACCTTCCGGGGTTACAATCAAAGAATTACGGTATGTTTGCCACTTTCTTCTGCCCTCGCGACCCGTTTACGCTCGCAGGAGAGGCGCACGCATTGCCTTTCCGCGACATCGATAAGAAGAAAAATGACAACGATATAAATGAATTCATAATTGCCGCTGATTTCAGCCAGTCGTTCAATAAGGGGCGTAACCTCAAAACAGATGCCAAAGAGCTGATTGAGCCGAACATAGCCTTCCGTCATATCTTCAAGATCAGGGATGCCAAGGAGTTTGCAGAAGACTTTTCAGGATCTGCGGAGAATAATAAGAATTATGTTCGAAGAAATCGTCGAGACATAACCGCACGTGCCAAGAAGGATTTCCAGATTGGTCTGGATGTGTCGGTACCAAAACCGTGGGATAAAGGTGGCCGCTGGCGTTCGGTTCCCTCGGAGTATTATTACAAGATCTCTAAATCAGACTATAGGCGAATCAATGCCATGCGTCTGAGGGTAACTAATCCGGATGGAAAAGTAACCAACATTCAAGGAGATCTCTTGTGGGAGAATAAAGACGATCCCTGGTGGTATGAAAACAGTCTGTTCTATTTCGGCGAGCCGTATGAAGGTCTCGGAGAGAGAGACTATGGCGGAGCGAACTATAAGATTTCTGGCGGTGGCGTGGCCGATGATAAGGGTATATATTACCGTATGCTGAAGACCCATAAAAAATTGAATGGAAAGTATAAGGTAGAGATTATCGGTCAGGAGATTATCGGAGAGCAAGCACCGAGCGACATCATGTTGTATAACCCCCCAACAACTGATTCCGAAACTACTGGTTCCGGATCTACGGATTCCGGAACAGCGTTAGTAGTGATGGAATTTGATATAGACTTCGTTGCCAGTGAGGATGAGACCACGACCACTCCCAAAGCTATTTTGGTAAGCAGTGAGAAGCTTCATACTAATGACAAGTTTAAGTCTTTCAGGGAGTCGGAGATGATCAAAAGGTATGGTGAGGCTAAAGACAAGATTGACTTCGATTATTACCGTGGTCTCGAGACACTTGACAATTGGAACCAATATCTCGATGCCCGTGTAACCGGTAGTAAGCATTACCAGTTCCGCTGGCCGGCGGCTTGGAGCAAGTCGCAGTATGCCAACGGCTATAGCAATGATCACAACTATAACATGTATGTAGTGGCCAACCATACCTCACGCACGCCCTACCATAACTTCTGGCACGAGAATTGGGATCATGAGGATGATGAGGCTGAGAGTTATAAAAATCCAACAAAGGGTTTGTATGACCGTCTCAACGACAAGACAACTCGTCTTAACGCTGTCGATAAAAGTGTAGCGGTTCAGAATGGTTATTTCCTGTATGTGAACGCTGCTTCCGATCCAGGTGTTATGGTGACGCTGAATGTCGACAAACTCTGCACCGGTAGTACGATTCACGTATCGGCATGGGTGGCCGAGTTGTCGAAGGAAGAAGAGATGGCCAACATCGTCTTCAACTTTGTGGCGGTGCTTGAGAACGGCGACCGCGTGAATTTACATTCATTTGTTTCGGGGTATGTTCCACGTAATTTTGGTGCAGGGAATTATGCTAATCCTCAGAAAGATACGGAGAATGGTGGTCCGGGACAATGGATGAATATAAGTTACTCGTTCAATCCTGATGTGACCCGTTTCGATGCAGGTCAGATCAACCATTACGAACTTGAGTTGGAGAATAACTGTAAGAGTTCCTCAGGTGCCGACTATGCTATCGACGACATCAGCGTATACATTGTTAGCCCTGTTGTGGGTGCTGAACAGGAAAGCCCGCTTTGTACAGACACAAACAATGAAAACGCTGAGAATATCGTCAGGATCGAGACGCCTTTCACAGAGACTTTGCAGGCCATTGATGTGGCAGAGGCTGTATCTGCAACTGACGGTAAGGCACTCAAACTTCAGTATGTGATACTTGACCGCGCCAAATTCGACAAGGCTTATGAAGCAGCAGTAAAGGATCTCTCTAATGATAATCCCGGAAAAACTGCTTATGAGGCAGAAGAGGTCATAATTGGTAGTGGCACAGTGGCTTTCAATTCTTATGCCGGATTAATTAAGAATTATGATGAAGTGCCAGGTACTAAAGAAGCCGGTTTGGTTACAGATCCTGAGCGGGGTGTGAGAATGTTGGCTTTCAAAACCCTATTCGAGGACAGTAAGTTCAGAATTGGCAAGGAGTATTACATATCTCTTTACGTCTCTGAGGAACAGGATCCTATAGTGGCTGATTGGACTCAGTTTGACATTTATGACCCATGTTCCAAGTATTGCGTGTTCAAGGTCAAGGGAAAGAATAACCTCAGGGTTGATGGCGAAATAAGGGAGCAGAATGGCGAGATTTCCGTTTGTGAGGGTGAGTCACCAACAATCTCCATTGATATCGCCACATCAGATGATTCTAAGACTTACGTGTCCGCTTATTGCGACTGGTTCTTAGGTACACGTGAGGAATATGATGCCATTGAGGAAGGGGAGATGGATCTCTATAAGGCGATGACCTACTTCCGTGACAAGTATCCTACAGCCTCTTCTCCGGAGGCAGAAGGAGTAGTGGCTAATGATAAGTTCACTGAAGATATGCTTCAGTTCATCCTCAAACATTCAGATAAACTGTTGTTCTACGCTAACTCTTATAAGTTCCCGGCTATCAAGATACCCGAGGGTGAGGACACAGCGGATGATGTGGTGCTCGTATTGCCTATTCCGCAAGTCGAGAATGAAGAGGCTGTGACGGTATGTACCGCTCCGATGGAGGTGCGTATTCATGCTGATCTTCATTCGCCTAAAGTGTTGCACGGTCTGCGTAGCGGAATCACTTATCCGGAGGATATGGAGAATGTGCCTCTTCGAATCGGTCTTGACCAGCTCGACAGGGTGACTGTGGAGACCGATGCTGAGATCACTTCTGATAATGCTCTGCTCATTATTCCGATCCGCACAGTGGAGACTTCGGGAGTAGTGACAGACGTGAAGGCTATGAGTAAGAAATCAGACGTTATCTTGCTTGAAAGCACCAACGATCCGAACTATGATATGGAGCCACAGATTAAGACTTCTGATTCGGGAGAGGAATATGTAGTGTTGCCGGAATACATTGCTGGCAAGATATGCAGCTTCAAGGCTCAGATTGAGGGCACGGAGAATAGCCTGGGTGCAGTGTTCTATGATGATTTCATCTTCCGTGAGGGTTACGAATATACGTTCAGTTACGTTTTCAAGGAGGCTGTAGGCGCCGTTGATGCCGATGTGAAGCTCTGTGACGGTCGCACTTATTTCACTATCAAGGTGGTGCCGGAATACTTGGTGTGGACCGGAAAGGCTGCCGTGAGCGAGGGAAGCGGGGCAGCTGCCGAAGCTGAAACCGGAGTCGGAGTCAACCGTAACTGGAATAATGACCGTAACTGGAAGCGCGTGGCTTCTGAGGATCTGTATGCTGATCTTACGGCTGATGAGGTCAAGAAGCGCCTTGCGGATAAGGTGACAGACGGTAGCAATGATAACATCGGGGCTTATGTGCCGATGGAGTTCACTAAGGTGATCATTCCGGCAACTGAGGTTGACGCGCCGTTTATGTATGAGTTCGTTAAGGGTGAGTCAGAGGTTGACGCCTTGGCAGGTGATGAGAAGGCTGGTAAGGCTACTGAGCTGATTGAGTATGACATGGTGGCGAAGACTGGTGAGAATAGCGTGAATTGCGATGTATGGTATGCCAATACCTGCCAGGAGATCCACTTCCTGCCTAATGCGTCGATCATGAATCAGCAATACCTTAACTATGAGAAGGCTTGGGTTGACCTGGAGCTGAATCCTTACAGATGGTACACGCTGGCGATGCCTCTGAGGAAAGTGTTTGCCGGTGAGTTCTATCTGCCGTCGGCCAACGGCAAGCAGGAAACGGAGCTCTTCCAGAGCATCACTTATGATGAGAACCTTAACCATCGCTTCAAACCGGCTGTGTTCCAGCGAGGTTGGGATAAGTCAAAAGCCACTACCTATTGCCCTGACAAGTCAGAAGCCACAGCGGTAATCAAGGCTAACTGGAGCCACGTGTATAATGACGTGGAGGAGAGTTATGGCAGCGGCACTGGTTTCTCAATCAAGGTGGATATGACGGCTGTAGATGAAGCTAAGAAGAATGGCACCAAGGATAACAGCGAGACTGAAACGGTGTTGTTCCGTCTGCCGAAAGCGGATACTTTCTATGATTACTACGACGTAGAAGGAAAACTGCTTAATCCTGATAATCAGAAGCCAATCAATCATGGCGATGATCACTATAAGCTGAATCCAGAGGAAGGCACAATTACGGCTGAAACCGCCGGTGAGGGCGCTGAGGGATACTTCCTCGTTGGTAATCCGTTTATGACGTATCTGAATATGGCTAAGTTCCTTTCTGAGAATAGCGATCTGATCGAGCAGAAGTATTGGCTCGTATCAAAAGGTAGCCAGAAAGCAGCGGTATTTGACGAAACGGCTGACGGATTTGTCGGGGATGCTCCAGGGTATGTAGCTCCGATGCAGGGCTTCTTCGTACAAGCTAAGGATGGCGCAGCGAAGGCCGCGAGCCCAAGCGGTAAGAAACTTGAACTGAGCTATAATGCCGGCATGATGGCCGATGCCTCTGTTGTGGCTACGGCTGACGTGAACCTGACGACAAGAAGCTTCTCCGACGGCTGGAAACTTAGCGTGACGGCTGAGAATGACGGCGAGGATTCGTCGACTGCGGTGGTTATTCTGGATGAGTTTGCTGCCAAGGGTGCTGAGGCTGATCTTCCCGTGCTCGACAACTCTGACTTGGACGTAAGGGCTACGGTTTACACCGTCGGCGATGGCAAGGCTCTGTCGGTGAATAATCTGGAGACGCTGGATAGGGTGGAGCTCGGGCTGATTGCTCTGCCGGAGGAGGAGACTGTGCTTCGCTTCGGCGTGGATGAGGGCTCGAAGGAGGTGATGCTTCTTGATACGCAGACGGGTGAGTTTACCCGTATCTATGACGGTATGACCTACAACTTGACCGGTAACGCTTCGGGCCGACTTTATCTGACGGCGGCAAAGGATATGCCGATGGGTGAGGAGAGCCTGATCAGCTGGAGCACTTCCGGCAATGAGGTGACCGTAACCAGCGGAGTGGCGGCGGAAAGCGGACTCTCGGTAAAGGTGTATGACTATGCCGGACGTTGCGTGGTGGCGAAGACCACGGATGGATCTGAGCTGCAGTTCGGTCTTGCTCCGGGCGTATATGTGCTCCAGGCGGAGGCCGGCAAGGAAAGACTCTGCGTGCAGATCAAGATATGACAGCGGGGCAGGAGATGGATCGGGAGACCGGGGATGGGAGTTTGGATTTTGAGACCGGGCGTAACATGACAACTTCAAGAAAAAAGTAAAGATTAATTGAGATGAGGAGAATATTGTTGTTGGCTATGTTGGTTGTGTTGAGCGTGACGACAGCCTTCCCGAAGACGGGACTGACCCTTTTGAAAGATGAAATCGATATGGGCAGTTTTGAGTCGACGGAAATAAGGGAAGGTCAGGTCACGGTCAGGAATGACAGCGACGCTCCTGTAGTGATAGTGAGGGTGGCAACCGACTGCGGTTGCACAGTGCCCTCCTATCCTAAGGGGGAGATCATGCCCGGCGACACTGCCGTGATCAAGGTTAGATTTGACGGCAAGGGACGTGAACCAGGAATATTTAAAAAAGTGGTAAAAATAAGTAGTAAATGTGGCGACAGCCGATTGCGAAACCTGCTGTTCGTCAAGGGTAAAATTCTTCGGGCGGTACGTAAGTGAGAATAAATAAGAATCAGGATATATGCCGTATCGCCCGAAGATGACCCCTTTACCAATCGCCAAGGCTGC
>CAZUNU010000152.1:0-7246 GCA_964622105.1 uncultured Sangeribacter sp.
CTCACCTCCATTTCGAGACTCGTTTCATGGGTTACGCTATCAACCCGGCTGCGATTTTCGATTTCGCCAACCAGACCACGCATACCGACCAGTATATGTTTGACAAGAAAACTTATACCAAGGCTCGTAACTATGCCCCGGCTGCCACATTGGCCAAAGCTGAAAAAGAGAATCCCTATCGCGCAGGTTCTGCTGAAAAGAACACTTACACTGTACGTAAAGGCGACACCCTCTCTTCTATCGCAAGAGCTTACGGAGTATCAACTACCACTCTAAGAAAGCTCAACGATATGCAAAGTTCCGATGTTATCAAGATCGGACAAGTGCTCAAACTTAAGTAAATTATCTTCTTCTCACTCCACACTATAAATCATCTTATTTCAACTGAACCAAAATTAGGGCGATGCTTACAGTAAGCATCGCCCTAATTTTGATGTACCGCTACAGCACACGGGCGCGGCAGACCAACATATCCTTACCCAAACTAATCTCCGAAATTTGATATTTAATTATGCCACCCGGAATTTTACATTGGGGCTTTATTTTTTGAGCTGATTCAAGACATGCACGGCGGTGACTCCATAAAGAGCCGCCGTCTCTGTACGCAACCGGCTCTCCCCGAAAGTTACCGGCATAAAACCGGCATCTACTGCCATTTCTACCTCATCGGGTGAAAAATCTCCCTCCGGACCGATCATTATCGTTACGTCGTCTCCGGTCTTACATTCCTTTACAAATTCACGACGCGGATAAGCACTGTCACAATAACCCATGAACAGCCCCTTCTTTCCTCTACACTCTGCTATAAAATCCCTGAAATCCGTCATCTCGGTAATCTCCGGAAGCACACCTTTGAGGCTTTGCTTCATGGCTGAAATCATTACTTTCTCAAGTCGCTCCGTCTTAATCACCTTGCGCTCACTATGACGGCAACGCAACAGAACCACACGGTCTATGCCGATCTCCACTATCTTCTCAAGCATCCATTCCATCCTGTCGGCCAGTTTTGTCGGAGCCACGGCAAGCGTGATATGCACTCCCCAATGATTGGGAACATCTTCGCGACTCACAATCTCAACAGCAGTATGTTTCTGATGAGCCTCCACAATACGGCATAAAAACCGATGGCCCCGGCCATCGGTCACAGTTATTGAATCTCCCTCCTTCATCCGGAGCACCCGGCAGCAATGTGCCGAGTCCGACTCCGGAAGAATGCCTGTAGATTCTACGTCAGGTGCATAAAACACAATCATTGTTTTTATAGGAATATCATTTCTTGTATTTCGGATCAGGAGTGACAAAGCCCGATGAGCCTTGACCCATTTCTTCCGCACGTCGTTTGCCGATTTCGGGATTCGCATGACGGTCTCTGAAGACGATTGCGAAAAGCACGGCCACCACGAGTGCGTAGCCGGCGAAGCAGAACCAAGATGTCTTCCATCCCTCCATCTGAGCCTCTGCAGTAGACTGTGAGAATACCAGACTGTTGACAACGGCCTGGGCGCAAAGGGTGCCGACTGAAGCGCCGATACCGTTTGTCATAATCATGAAAAGACCCTGTGCACTGCTGCGTATTTCCGGACGAGTCTGCTGATCTACGTAGAGAGAACCGGA
The DNA here is from genome assembly GCA_964622105.1 of uncultured Sangeribacter sp. Lineage (GTDB taxonomy): Bacteria > Bacteroidota > Bacteroidia > Bacteroidales > Muribaculaceae > Lepagella. Next base: position 1,615 of record CAZUNU010000152.1, read on the forward strand.
TACGTTGAAGAAGTCGAATGCAATGCCATATACAATCATAGAGAGAATAAAGAGCCATACACCGCTGCCGGGGTTACCAAGACCAAAGAACCCGAATCTCAGCACCCATGCAAACATCGCCATCAGCATCACGCCCTTGATGCCGTAGCGCTTCAGGCACACCGGTATCAGAAGGATGCACAAAGTCTCGCTTATCTGAGAGAGAGAGATCAGAAGGTTGGCGTTTTTGGTAAAGAAATTGTCGGCATACTCGGCTACTCCGCTGAAGCTGGTGATAAATACGTTGCCGTAACTGTTGGTGATCTGGAGCGAAACTCCGAGAAGCATACTGAAAATAAAGAATATGGCCATCTTGCGGCTCTTGAAAAGCACGAAAGCATCCAGACCGAGAGACTCAGTGAGCGATTTTGCCTTGCCCTTGTTGACGGGGCATTCGGGCATGGCAAGCGCATAGAGGGCTAAGATCAGACCGAATGTAGCTGAAGTAAAGAGCTGTGCGTAAGTAGACTGAAATCCCGTAAAGTTGACGAAAAGCATGGCACAGATGAAACCGATAGTGCCAAATACTCTGATCGGTGGAAAATGTTTCACCGTATCCAGTCCGGCCTTCGAAAGAGCTGTATATGCCACTGAATTGGCCAGACTTATAGTAGGCATATAGAATGCTACGGAGCAGGTATAGAGGGTAAAAAGAGGTCCGAAATGCACATCGCCGCCCGCACTGCCACAATAGAGTCCTGCCGCCACCATGAAACATGCGGCAATAAGCTGACATAAAGAGAGCATCTTCTGAGCAGGTATCCAGCGGTCGGCAACGATTCCTATCACTCCCGGCATTATAAGCGATACAAAACCCTGGACAGTGTAAAACCAGCCTATCTGCTCGCTCAATCCAACCGTCGATAAATAATTACCCAACGATATCAGATAGGAACCCCATACGGCAAACTCCAGGAAGTTGAGTATGGCGAGTTTAGTCTTCAATAAAGTCTGTGAAGTCATCTTATGGATTTTTAAGGTTTCTTCTGCGTAAAAACAGTTTCAAGCGGCATGCTTCCGCAGTCGTAATTGCAAAGTTAATAATTATAATCTAAAAATCAACCTTCCTTTTCAAGAAACTCTGCACGATGACGTATTCTCACGCAGGTGCTGTCGCATAATGCCAGTCCTTCTCTCACGAGCATGTTTTTCCAATTTCTCACCACAGACTCTTCACAATTGCAATAATCCGCGAAGGCTTCATCTTCTCCCCTTATCAATATCTCATCGGCCGCCGGCTCAGTCATGACGCTGACGAGAAGCTTTATTTTACTCTGGATCGAACCATGGCAGTATTTGGTCGTGGCGTCTACGGGGCGCTGTGCCCTTAGGGAAAGATAATTGAAAAAGTTGAGCACATAGATCCTGTCAGAGTTGAGAAGATTGAGATATTGGGCCTTGCTGAATTCCATGATGCTTGTCGGGGTTTTGGCCACTGCCTTATATGGATAACCGGTGGCCATTCCGAAAAGACGGTCTGCACCCAGCACTTTTCCAAAGCCGGAACGTTCCTCCAGGGTTATACCCACCCCATCCAAGGGATGGATTAGACTTATATCGCCTGAAATCACGAATCTCACCATATTCACCGGTTCGCCGATCTCGGCAAGTGTGTCACCTATATGATAATTCTGAAAACCTATGTGGGTTTTCTCCAAAAAAAGCGAAACCTGATCCTTGCTCACTCCCTTGAAAAGAGGAAGTTCCATGATCATCTCATACATTGATTTCATACCGGTGTGGTTTTGTCTGTAGGTTTTAGCTCAAGAATAATTTTGATGATGACAAAATTACCCCTTTACATTCTAACGTCTAAATACATGGAAAAGTTGGAATTAGACTGGCATAAAGGCGAAGACATATAAAAAAACACGGCTAACTTAATTGTTAACCGTGCTCGGTAGCGGGATCGAGAATTGAACTCGAGACCTCCGGGTTATGAATCCGACGCTCTAACCAACTGAGCTATCCCGCCATCAGAACCCTATCGTTCCGTTTTGCGAGTGCAAAGTTATATATATTTTTTCATTCCGCCAAATTTTCTTTTAATATTTTTCAATCTTTTTTATTAACCCTCTATCTAAATGCCAATTACAATGCTTGTTTCTTTATGCCTCTCTCCGGTTCATCATCAATAAAGAAGGTCAAACTCAACTTCATTGCCTCATTTTTTTATGGATTAGAAAAAATATACTAATTTTGTAGAGCTACTCTCTTTATTCAAAAGGAGCCCTCAATTTATAAACACTCCGGCAATAAGCTGTGAGGCTTTCAATTTGTGGATGCACACTCAATTTGCAGGTCATTTCCTTCATAAATTTGAATGCTACCTTTGGGCGTCCTTTTAAAAGAAGTCTTTAACTTGATAAACAGTAGAATTAAGAATTGGAAAACAGATTCACCACATATTTACTGCGCACCGTGTTGATTGGAACCATTTCGGCCATATGGATGCTCGGTGCCACCTCTTGTTTTACAGGGGTTGAAGGAACTAAGAAGATTACACTTTCTAAAGACGACCGTAAGGCAATACAGCCTTCAGACGAAGATCTCTTCTTCCAACCCGTAGCAGGAATACCGGTATCTCAATGGGAAAATGGCCGTCCATTCATTGCGGCTGACAATAAGGCTCTGATGATTTTCGATCAGCAAGGTCTCCCTCTTAATCCTGACGAAGCGGCTTTGGGTGGGAAAACTTTATATTATTCAGGAGTTGAAGCACGCCCGGCGCCGGATGGTTCGCGTACTTTAATAATAGTATTCACCGATGGTAATAACCTATTCCGCTATAATACGGGTAAAAACGTGACTGTAGCTGCCGACGAAATTCGTAGCGACCAGATACCGATGCTCATTGACAGCGCAATGATCGATTCATCGCGCAAGCTGCTTTCCGGCAAAAAAATATGGACCCGTTCCCCTCTCTGGTATGATGCCGAAGGCAACCGAATTCCGGGCCGAAAGTTTGTTCCTGTCACAATTGTTGCCGTCGAGCCGGGCAACCTTGTATTTCCTGTAAAGCTGCTATTTAAGACAGATGACGGCGAAGAAGCCTGGGCGTTTATGAATTTCGGCAACTCCTCCACTGAAAGCCGAGCTTTCGCAAATCTGTTTTATCTCTCGGATTTCCGTAAGAATTTCCCTTCGATCACAGATGAGGTATGGACTCTCATTTGCGATGGGAAAATAGCCGCCGGGATGACCAAACTCGAATGTAAACTCTCTCTCGGCAATCCTTCAGAAGTGGACGCCGGTCATGATTACAGCCAGACTCTCGATCTCTGGCACTATCCGGACGGAGCCGTCTTATGGTTTGAAGATGGAATCCTCACCCGCTTCAGAAAATAAATGGCACCCGCTTATTAAATCCATCCGTTTACAAAAATATAGGATGACCAACCCCTTTCCCCACAATTTTCAAACCCCTGAGTCTTAAAATTCCCAAAACATAGTGTGACCATGTGCGAAGAAATCACTCCCGACCTTCCTGAGAAAAATGCTTCTGAATCACCGGAAAATCCTTCTCCTTCCGTATCCGGCAACAGTTCTGCGGAGGCTGAGAAAAGTGCATCCGAAGCAAATAACAGTGCGTCTGATGCTGAACTCAGCGTATTTAACGATCCGGAGACCGCTGCTTACGAATTTCCTGAAGAGAAGATTAAGAAATTGTTTGAGAAAGATAAGGATCTCACCCCTTTCACTACCTTCGGCATCCCTGCAAAGGCCAAACTATTCGTTGAATATTCTTCAGTGAAGGAGCTTACGCGCATCTCCCGTACACCTGAATATCTGGAAAATGAGGTGCTTCATATTGGAGGGGGTAGCAATCTTCTGTTTCTACATGATTTCGACGGACTCGTGTTGCACTCTGCTATCAAAGGGATTCAAAGATATGATAAAAATGCCGATACGGTTTACGTTATAGCAGGCGCAGGTGAGAAATGGACTGATTTTGTGGAATGGTGCATCGAAAACGGTTTGTCGGGCGTAGAGAATCTTGCCGGTATTCCGGGAGAAGTGGGAGCCGCACCTATCCAGAATGTCGGTGCATATGGGGTGGAAGCAAAAGACGTAATCTACAGCGTGGAATGTTTCGATAACGTCACCCGGAAACTTGTGACATTCAAGAACCACGAATGTGATTTCTCCTATCGCGACAGCCGATTCAAGCACGAATGGAAGGGACGTTACTTTGTTGTGAGGGTGAGCTTCCGGCTTACTCCTTCTGAAGAGGCCCGTAATCTGGAGTATGGACCGCTCGCAACTTTAGAGCAGCGGCTGGGTTATCGTCCCGACATCCGCCAGGTAGCCGATGAGGTAATCAGCATACGCAATTCAAAACTTCCTGATCCTGCTTTGATCGGCAGCGCGGGCAGTTTCTTTAAAAATCCCGTTGTCAATAAATATTTCTTCAAGGAGCAGATGCAGGCTATGGATGCCAACATCCGTTATTTCGATGTGCTCGACAAAGATGGAAACGTTGAAGAAAATATGGTGAAAGTGCCTGCAGGGTGGCTCATCGAACATTGCGGATTGAAAGGAAAGACCATCGGAGGAGCGTATGTTTACCCCGAGAATTGCCTTGTGATCGCCAACAAAGGGAATGCCACGGCCCGCGATGTCACGAGGCTTGCTAAATTCATTGTTGACGAAGTGAGACGACGCTTCGCTGTAATCCTTCATCCGGAGGTGAACTATATAGATACAGACATTGAAGTCACTATTCTCGGCAGCGGCACCTCCAAGGGTGTCCCGGAAGTGGCTTGCGACTGTCGCGTATGCAGATCTACTTCCTCATTCGATAAGCGTCTGCGTGCATCGGCCCTTGTCCGCACCCACGGCATGAACATCCTGATCGACGCCTCTCCTGATTTCCGCTATCAGGCCCTACGCGAGAACATTCTTGATCTTGATGCCGTGTTGCTTACCCATAGCCATTACGATCATGTAGGTGGCATCGACGATCTCCGTCCATTCTGCGCATATCACAATATTCCTATATATCTTAAGGAGGACGTGAACAGAGATCTGCATAAACGTCTCGACTATTGCTTCCGTCCGGTGCCATATCCCGGCGTACCTACCTTTGATATGCACGAGATCGGGAATGAACCATTCTTCATCAACGGTCTCAAAGTGATTCCTATCCACGTGATGCACGGGAAGCTGCCAATCCTTGGCTACAGAATCGGCGACTTTGCATATATCACTGATGCCAAAACCCTCCCGGAGGATGAGCTTGACAAGCTACAAGGATTAAAAGTGTTGGTGCTCAATGCACTGAGATATTCCAAGGAACATTTCGCACACATGACTGTGGAGGAAGCAATAGATCTGGTAAACCGGATCAAGCCTAAAGAGGCATATTTCACGCATTTCAATCATGAGGTCGGGCTTCACAAGGAATTGGAGAAAGACTTCCCTCCCCATATTCACCCGTGCTACGACGGCTTGAGGATTTTCATCAATTAATGCAAGGCTGCTCCCTACAAAAAGATTCTTTTATATTTAATTCAATACTTGTAGGGACATGCCTTTGGCTACAGTACATGACAATTTTTAAATAACTAATGGATAGCCATATGGCTATCCA
>CAZUNU010000153.1:0-7238 GCA_964622105.1 uncultured Sangeribacter sp.
TGTTAGCCTCATAAAGTTGGTTTTTTATGAGTCAACTTTTTTCAGGGAAAGACAAATTGTGTCAGCAAAACATCGCAAAGCGATGTCCCTACATTTATAATAAATTGATATATTCTTATTCTTTTACTGCAACCACCATAACGGAAAGAAGATGTTTTTTGTTACCTTTTAGATGAAAGGGGGCTTATTTAAGGAATGGGTTAAGCCTCTTTTCATCGGCAATTGTGGTGGCTCCTCCATGGCCAGGATATACTATGGTATCACCGGGAAGGGTAAGAAGCTTTGACTTTATACTGTCAATGAGCTGTTGGTGATTGCCGCCCGGTAGATCCGTCCTTCCAATGCTTCCTTGAAACAGCGCGTCGCCGGAAATGAGGAACCCATCCTTCTTATCATATAGTGCAACGCTGCCTTGCGAGTGGCCCGGCACAGCGATAACCTGCAATTCACCGTCTCCTATCTTGATGACGTCGCCATCCTTGATGTATTCAGAGATCTCCACATCCTTGAACTTCTCATTGATGCCAAACATCATTGCCTGCTGCTGCATACGTTCGCCCAATGGTTCATCATCTTTCGAAGCAAGCACAGGCACTTTATACTCCTCTTTCAAAAAGCTGTTGCCGACCGCATGGTCGATATGGAGATGTGTATTGATGATATGCGTAAGTTTCAGATTATTCCTGGAGATGAAATCTGTCATTGCCTTCTCCTCTTTTGGGCCTAACATACCCGGGTCAATCACAGCGCAACAGAGGGTGGCCGGATCATAAACCACATAGGTATTTATACCGAAAAGATAAAATTGAAAAATTGCTACTTTCATAATTTATGTTTTTTGTAATATCGAGCATGGTAAGTTTGCGGTGAGGGCGAGCATGGTGGCCCTCTTAATCGAATCTTACCTTACTATAGTATAAACAATTTTCTTAGTCGAAAAGAAAGGCTCTTCGAAATATTGGTCAATGTCTGTAACCTCTGTCAACGGTTTTATCGTTCTTATCTCCTCGTCAAGAGCGCCGCCTTTCAGAGCGATCACTCCATTAGGCAAAGCATTGCGCTGGATGGGGGAGATGTTTTTGCGTGAAAGTTTCACAAGGTCTGCCTGTGGCATCACTGCCCGGCTCACCACGAAATCAAATTTATCATGACATTCTCCAGAATCACCATGCTGGAACGTAACATTGGTGAGGCCGATTGAATCGGCAATCTCCTTCGCCACCTTGATTTTTTTTCCAATGCGGTCGATAAGATGGAAATTCACTTCCGGGAAAAGCACAGCTAACGGCAACCCGGGTAATCCGCCACCCGAACCGAAGTCCATGATCCTCGAGCCGGGTTTGAAATTAATAAACTTAGCAATTGCGAGTGAATGGAGAAGATGGTTTATCTCAAGATTATCAATGTCTTTTCTTGATATCACATTGATCTTCTCATTCCATTCAGGATACAGCTCTGTCATCTTATCGAGTTGTTCACGCTGTTTCTCCGAAAGATTTGGGAAATATTTCAGTATATGGTCAATCATTTTATGTCATTTTTAGGAAGAGATCACAAGATTTGGCCGACCTCTCCACAAAGTTATATAAAAGAAACGACATAAAATATAAATCTCAAGAAAATTCGATTATGATTGACTAAGGCTGCCGGAGGATTCTCAAATACTGTGTCGGTCTACAAACTTAGGAGCATTAAAGATTTGAAACATTTTGATCGCTCACTGTGAAACGCACTCCATTACGCCGCCCGCATACATATATGCCCATCTTCTTGCCGTCGTGCTCCACATTGTCGAGATAAAGCGGTTCGCCCGACATTATCATCGAGCACCTGAAGGTATCTCCTTGCTGGAGACGTGTTCCCTCCGAGTGTTCTACCATCCAGCGACTATTGCCAAGATATTTTATCTCGCACACCCGTGATGGGTGCCATATCAGTTTCACGATATCACCTTCAATGAGATCACGTTCGGCATTAAGCACTTTTCTGCCCAAGAAACCGCTGTCAATTTCCGGTTTGTTCCCACTGAGGAAATCATCGTAATTATGCCAGCCGCAAAATTGAGAGAGCAGGTCAAGAGTAGAACGTCGGGTTGTAGTCGGTTCGCGAAGATACCCCCAGATTCTTTTAAGGGTAGTAGGGCTGAGGAGGGTGCCTGTGCGGTTATAGATTCTCATGGTGAGATGATCGAAATCTTTGGATTTCACCGCCTTTAACCCCGCAGTCTCCTCCACAAACCTGCATAATTCCTTTATTTTATCATCCTCATTGTACATATCAAGATTTCTATCTACTTTCGTATTAATTTATACAACTTGTTCCACTTTGCCTGCAAAGTTACGCTACACTTCGGATTGATGCAAGCCCTTTTCAAACCTTTTGAGTGCTTAGAGACCAAAAATGACAGTAAAACATAGAAAATCTTTGACAGGGTGACGATAGATAGAGCTTTTAGATATATTTGTTAATGTCTTTAGATAAATTAGGTGAGAGATTAAATTTTTATTAAATTTGCAGATGTGTGGAAAAATTGGACAATAATGGGTTTAGTCTATGATGACCTTTGTCAATTATAAGTTTGTCAATGATAGCTCTGTTTCAATGATGGGTCGATTTAGGATGAGGCTGTTATTGTTCGGAATGATTGAAAGTTTATAATGAAAGATAAATTTGATTCGGAATCAGGGTTCGTTGGGAATCCTGAGGAGGAGTTTGTGATAAAGACCGGCTTTACTGACGTTGAGATCTTGCGGATTTCTGACATCAATATCATTGCGCGTGGTAGACGCTACGGGCGTTATTGGCTTTTGAAGGGGCTGATAGCTGAGAAGAGAAGTTCGCCTGTGGCATTGAGACGTCTTCAAAAGGAATTCGAAATTCATTCAAGACTGTGTAATCCAGGAGTGGCACAAGCAGTAGGATTTGAGCAAGTGCCGGAACTGGGAATGTGTATAGTCGAGGAGTGGATTGAGGGGAAGTCGCTTGCTTCTGTACTGAGTGAGGGTAAACTCAGCAAAATTGAACGTCGCAAAATCCTGTTGGAAATAATCAGTGTAGTGGATTATGTCCATAGCCAAGGAATCGTGCATCGTAATCTGAAACCTTCCAACATCATGCTCAGGAATGCAGGCGGGGGAGTGGTGCTGATTGATTTCGGTTTGGCGGATACAGATGATTATGCTGAACTGAAACAGGGCGCAGGCACACCGGGTTACATTTCACCTGAACAGCAGATTGAAGGTGGAGCAAATGTGACGGATGACATCTATAGTTTGGGTGTGATCATGAGGGAGGTGTGTCCTGACTACTCTTCCATTGCCCGGAAATGTACAGGCCCATTGAAAAAACGTCCGAATGATACGAAGCAGTTGCTCAAGATTATAAATCAGAAAAGGCGCCTCCCAAAATTGGTAGTAGGCTGTGTGGCAAGCGTAGCTGTGCTTGGATTAGCATGGCTGGCAACAACCCATATGTTTGACCTCAGAGATGCCGTGCAAGATGCAAATAGCAAGGTAGTGGCTTTGGATGAGACGAATCGATATCATGAATTGCATACGGCAGTACTGAACGACTCTCTTGTCAAGATGAGCGAAAGAGTGAAAAACGCCCAGGAGGAGATTAGGAGAATTGATGATTACAACGAAGCTAAAGCTCAGGCTATTGTGACAGCGCATAAGATGATCAATATCGAATTAAAGGATTTTCACAATAGGATTGTCCCAATGTTCAGTTTGCCGAGCCACGGTTTCTACGACTCTATCACTGCCCTTCACACCCGTTTGCAATATATATGTGATCATGCCTCAGATGCTAAAAATTTTCCTAATGTGAGGATGAGCGACCAAGGAAGAATAAATAACGAAGCTGTCACATATTATTTGAATCAATTTGCTAAATTCTACACACTTTGGCAAGCAAAGATATATGGAAATGAAGTTAAAAAAAATGGCCTTCCTGAGATATGGCCTCCAGAAAATGCAATGAATTCGGCAGAAAGAGAAGCCCTGACAAAAGATTATTTAAATACTGCCATGGAGGAGATGGATTCTTTAAATTTGGAAAAAAGATAAATAATTAGTAATTTCGCAGAACAAATACTTTAGCAACTTAAAATGGAAATAGAAGGTAAGATCATACAGGAGCTTCCCATGCAGTCGGGCACATCGAAGGCAGGCAATCCCTGGAAGAAGAGAGAATGGGTGCTTGAGACATTCGGCTCATATCCCCGGAAGGTGAAATTCCACGTATTCGGCGATCGCAGTGATACAATCGGCATTGAGGTAGGCAACAGCTATACATTGTCGTTTGATCTTGAAAGCCGTGAATTTAACGGGCGCTGGTATACTGATGTAAGTGTATATCAAGCTCGTCCGATGGGTGGAGGCGAACAGATGCCACCGATGGGCCAGGGCATGAATCCGATGGGGGCACAGCCCGGTTACGGAATGGCAGGTGGTTATCCTCAACAGAATCATGGTATGGGAATGCCCGGTGGAGCACCCCAATTCCAGGCCGGCCCGGCTGACGCAGGCGACGATCTGCCTTTCTGATCAATATACTTGGAAAAGACATTTTAAAATTTACCGCCACGACAGCTACTCCTATTTAATATAGGGTTAGATTGTCGTGCCGGTATTTTAGTATGCAAGCGGTTTTTGTAGATACAATTAAGGTAGGGGAGTCAGGTAGCCGCGCCTACGTGCAGTAGAATTAGTTACCTATTTTGGATTGGATGTGACAGACCGATGCCCAAGCCTTATGATAGGTAGTGAAACAGGGGATATTGATGATTTTTGAATAAAAAGTAGAGCTGAATTAAGACTTTATACGATACCTTATAGTTTTTTTGCAACTTTTTGAGTGGGTTTAGTTGCGTAAATGCTAAAAAATTAGTAATTTTGCACTTATTATTTTGTGGTGCCTCAAAGGAGGCGGATAATCCGAAATACGATAGATTCGGATTAGAAATGTAAAAAAGATTGAAGACTATGCAGAAAGTCAAGCGAGAAGATCGCGACAGTATAGGTCTCTTGATGGAGACAAGCTGGGAAGTTTGCAATAAAATAGGTGGAATTTATACTGTTTTATCAACTAAAGCCCGCGTACTTCAGGAAAAATATGGCGATCGTCTGGTTTTTATCGGTCCCGATGTCTGGACAGACAATAATCCCTCCCCTTACTTTGTAGAACGCAAGACACTTTTGAAATCCTGCTCATCAAAGCTGAAATTGCCTTTCGGCATCAGTATCCGGGCCGGAAGATGGAATATACCCGGTTCTCCGCAGGTGATCCTTGTGAAGTTTGATGGTGTCTACGAGCAGCTTAACGGCATTTTTGGAAAAATGTGGGAGCTGTATGGAGTTGATTCCATGCATGCTTATGGAGATTACCATGAGGGTTGTGCCTTTGCAGTGGCCTCAGCAATCGTAATGACAGCTCTGGCTGAGCACATGAAGGTAGATTCAAGCAATATCATAGCCCATTTCAACGAATGGACCACAGCTATGGGCCTTCTCTACCTGAAAATGACCACACCGGAGGCAAGAACAATTTTCACCACTCATGCTACAAGCATTGGCCGCAGCATATGTGGCAATGGAAAGCCACTTTACGATTATTTCCATGGCTATAATGGCGATCAGATGGCAAGGGAGCTTAATATGGAGGCGAAACATTCGCTTGAAAAGACAGCAGCTCATCAGGCTGATTGCTTCACGGCGGTGAGCGAACTTACGGCAGATGAGTGTGAGCAGCTTCTTGACATCCGTCCACAGGTGGTGACTCCCAATGGTTTCGAGCCTGACTTTGTGCCGGAATCGAAGCAATATGATAAATTGCGCAAAGAGGGCAGAAGTCGTATGCTTTCCATAGCTCACGCGCTTACAGGTAAAGCTTTTGATGATGAAACTATTATTGTAGCCACGTCAGGCCGTAATGAATATCGCAACAAGGGACTGGATCTTTTCATTGATTCATTGAAGACGCTGAAAGGTGACAACGTCGGAAAATCGGTGCTTGCCCTTATTCTTGTGCCGGCTTGGGTGAAAGAGCCTTCGACTCAATTGCTTTCGGCAGTTGAAAAAGGTGAGATCATGGAAGGAGCTCCCATTTACATGACACACCGCCTCAACAATGAGGACTACGACAGCATAACTTGCAGATTGCGCCAGCTTAACAATGAGGGTGACCTCAATGGCAATGTATCGATTGTTTATGTGCCCTGCTATCTTGACGGCAAGGATGGTGTGGTCAACATTTCGTATTACGACCTTCTTCCGGCAATCGACATCTCCGTGTTCTGCTCATATTATGAGCCTTGGGGCTACACCCCTCTTGAGAGCATAGCATTCGGAGTGCCTACCGTGACAACAGATAAGAGTGGCTTCGGACAATGGATACTCTCGAACTTCGTCAACTCACTGTTGGCGTGTGGAGTGGATGTTGTAGGCCGTACAGACTCAAATTATGCAGAAGCGGCAAGCGAGATAGCCCGTCAGCTCAAAAAATATGCCGACATGACAGATGCTGAACGGCGTGATGCCGGAAAAGCCGCGGCAGCTACCGCAGAGAAGGCGGATTGGAAATTCTTTATTTCCGCATATGATGAAGCATTCAAAGTGGCTACACTTCGTCGTGATAATAGAATAAAATAACAAATTAACTAAATAATTTCATTTTACATTTTGCAATGAAACTTCAGGTTAGTAACACTAATGAGCCGGTTTGGCGCAGCCTCACCGTAAGCTCAAATCTTCCTAAGGAACTTAAACCTCTCGAGGAACTCTCCAAAAACCTCTGGTGGGTTTGGAACAGCGAGGGTAAGAACCTTTTCCGTGACCTTGATCACGATCTCTGGCGTAAGGTCGGTGAGAATCCTGTGATGCTTCTCCAGCAGATCAGCTCTGATCGTCTTCAGGAGGTGCTCGCCGATGAGCATATGATGGAGCGTATCAATGCTACCTATGCAATGTTTAAGGAGTACATGGGCAAGCCCATGCGTAACGACATTCCTTCAGTGGCTTACTTCTCAATGGAGTATGGTCTCTGCAATTGTCTTAAGATTTATTCCGGTGGCCTCGGTGTGCTTGCCGGCGACTATATCAAGCAGGCTTCCGACAGCTGTGTGCCTATGACAGCTGTAGGTTTCCTCTATCGTTACGGTTATTTCGCTCAGTCGCTTTCAATCGACGGCCAGCAGATAGCCAACTACGAGCCCCAGAACTTCGACCAGCTTCCTA
>CAZUNU010000154.1:0-7225 GCA_964622105.1 uncultured Sangeribacter sp.
GTCGGAGAAGCGGAGGTAGTGGAGGTAGCCGGTGAAGGGCCATTCGTCTTCGGCGTTGCGGCCGAGGGTTACGAATTGGGAGGGTTTCACCAGTAATTGGATGTCTTTCTCGCTTATGAGGCGGCCGTTGATGTAGACTTTCTCAATGCGGCCGTCGAAGTTGACAAGGATGTGCTGCCATTGGCCTTCGTATTTGCGGGCTTCGTCTTCGAGTACTTTGGGATCGGGGCGGTCGGCTCCGGCACCGCTTACAAAGTCGGTGTGGGCATTGAGTGCATCTTGCCAGCCTACGTCTTCATACCAGCCGTAGTGGTTCATCACGCCGCAGCGGGGTTCTGTGCCGTTTACGCCCATGATCTTCTCCATCTCATCGTGAGAGGTGGTGAAGTCGGCATAACACTCGTTGAGGTCCATCTTGGGGTTGAGGATTATAGCCTCGAGGGTGTAGGGAGCGTTGTCGCGCACTGTGGCGGGGAGGGGGAAGTTGGAACGATAGAAATTGGTGCCGTCAAATCGGATTGCCTTTTTACCGTTTATCTCCTCCACTATTGCGAGTGTGGAAAGCTCAGGGTTAGTTATGGCGGGATTCTGGGTTGATTCATCGCCAAGGAGTGTAGCCATGGGCGCCACGGGGACGAAGAGCGGCTCAAAAGCTCCTCCGATCACTCCCTTGTTGGGAATGAAGGTGACGGTGTCGCCTGCATTGAAGTCGTTGGCGCTGATTTCTATGAGGGTGCCTTTGCTTTCACGGTCTGCCACAGGATTGCGGCGGATAGGGTTTGTGGCATCGAAGGCTTTCTCTGCATCGGATAGAACCCAATTGTAGAGGCGCACATCGGCGATCGTCAGAGGCTCATTTGCCGGAGCTGTTATAGTGAACTTGCCGTTGCCAATGGAGGAGTCAAGGGTTATGGGAGTCCAATTGCCATCCTTATAACTTAGAGCTGAGGTGGTGTGAGGCATACCGGTTGTGATTACCGCTGATTCCATCACGAGTTCACATCCGGGGGAGAGAATTAGAGCCTCGTGTCCGGCAATTCTTTTCGGCGAAGCTGTGCCCTTTGCGAGCTTGAAACTTCCGCCGAGCTGACCCTGATTATTAACCCATTCACGGCCATTCCAGTCGGCACCGGTGAGTCCGAGCCACTGCTGAGGGCCACCCGTTTCCACCGTGTCAAACACTTTCACGTTCCATAGGCTGCCATTGAATCCGGCTTTCTCACCTCCGGTGGAGGTGATGCGCACGTATCTGGCATCTTTGTCGCCGTAATCGGTCATAGGCGAACCTGCAAGACGGTTGTTGCGCTTGTCGGAGAAAATCTCCCAATTCTTGCCATCTTCCGATGTCTCGATAAGATACTGATAGAACTGAGTGCCATATTCCCATTGTGTCAGGATGGTACGAATCCTCTCTTTCTTCCCAAGGTCGATCTCTATCCATTCCTGACCCATTCCTGCAGGGCGCCAGAGGGTGCCGTTGTTGTCGTCTACGGCATACTCAGGACGAAAGTTATCGTCGTAATATGAAGATGCCGTCACCTTCTTTCCGGCTGCAAGGTTCTTCTTAGAAACGGTGGGCTTGCCGAGATAGCCGATTCCGCTGTGGGTGGCCTTCACCGGTAAGATTTTTCCGTCTTTTGAAAATTCCATCTTGTCGATGCAGACCTGCCGATGAAAACCACGGTTGGAATGAGGATTGTCATGACGATGGTAAACGATGTAGTAATCATCGCCATCCTGGAGGACGCTGTGATGACCCGGTCCGTGAATAGAGCCGTCGGCGTTTGTCTCCAGAATGCACCCCTCATATTTGTAAGGGCCGAGTGGGGAGTCGGCCGTGGCATATTGCACGCGGTAAGTGGCATCATGACATGATCCCGAAGAATACATGAAATAATATTTCCCGTTTCTCTTCAGCACAAAAGGAGCCTCGAAGAAATCAGTTACTTCCGTATTGGGGATTAGACGGGTTTCAGTGAATCCTTTCAGGTCGGGAGTAAGTTTGCCGGCACCGCAACCGAAGCCGTCGAAGATGCCCCATGTGCCCCAATACATATAGATGGAGCCGTCGTCATCTACAAAGGTCTGTCCGTCGAGTGTGATGGCGTTTGTCACGAAACGGTCGGGCACCAGCACCGCCTCACTCTCTCCGAGAATGTTGGTCCAGGGTCCGCGTGGAGTGTCGGCTTTTCCGGCGAAGAGTTGGCAAGGCTGGCAATAGATGTAATAATATTTGCCGTCGTTGCTGTTGTGGAGCACGTCGGGCGCCCAGATCCAGTGTGAGTCAGGCCAGTTCATGGGCATGAGTGTCCAGTTCACGAGATCCTTGCTCTGCCAGAGTTGCGCCGGACCGAAGCCGGCGCCGCTGCCGTCAGTCGTGGCGTAGACATAGAAAGTGTCGCCAAACTTTTTGATAGTAGGATCGGCGAAATACCCGGGAATCATTGGGTTGAAGATTCCCGGAGCATTATACGCAGCCTCTTCCGAAGCCGCGACTGCCGGAATAGAGGAAGCCGCGACTACGGATAGAAGGACGAGAGATTTAAGGAGATTCATGGTCACTTCGCGATTTTGAGTGCGAAACCACCGCCGGGAGCAAGATGCAGGTTTTTCTTGGTAGTTGAGTCAGCCTTGAATTTCTCCACAGCATAGTCGCGACCCTGTTTTGCGGCATTGATGCCGTCGCGGAAGAGAGTCACCTCATAGCTTCCGGCAGGGAGGAAGCTGAAATCGAGCGTATAGTCGCGCGGATTCCAGTCGGTCTGTCCGGCTACGAACCAGCCCTCAGGAGCCTCACGGAGAGTGACGATATATTCACCCATCTTGCCGTCGATCACGCGAGTTGCATCAAAAACATTAGGAATTGAGGTGATGAAATCAGTACATTCCTGATTCTCGATGTAGTTGGTGGGAGAATCGGCAAGCATGGTGAAGGGCGAGTCGTGCACGATATAGTTGGCAAGCTGGTGGCAGCGTGTGCCCTGGCTGATCGGAGAAGAGTAGATGGCTTTCCAGTTTGATTTCTGTTCGTTGAGCATGGCACCCGGTGTGAAGTCAACAGGACCTGTCATCATGCGGATGAACGGGAAAGTGACGTCATATTCAGGCATATCCACCTTAGGATCGCTCCATTTCATCTCCTCCATGCCGAACACGCTTTCGAAGTTCACGATGTTGGGGTAAGTGCGGTTGAGGCCTGTAGGGGGATAGAAACCGTGTAGGTCGAGCATGAGGTTGTTTTTGGCGGCAGCGTCAGCGATTCGGTAGGTCATTTCAGCTGCTGTCTGGTCGTTACGGTCGAGGAAGTCAACCTTCAGGCCCTTGATGCCCATGTCGGAATATTTCTTGCAAGCGGCTTCGAGCTGGTCGTCGAGCACGTTGAAAACAGTCCATAACCAGAGCCCCACGCCTTTCTTGTTGGCATAGTCTACAAGCATCGGCAGGTCGATCTCAGGAATAGTAGTGAGCATGTCGCCGCTCTTCGGGTCATACCAGCCTTCATCGAGCACTACGTATTCGATGCCGTTGTCTGCAGCGAAGTCGATGAAATACTTGTAGGTATCATTATTGATGCCCGCTTCGAAGGGCACCTGGCGCAGACCCCAGTTGTTCCACCATTCCCAGGCAGCCTGACCCGGTTTGATCCAGGATGTGTCGGCCACACGGGAGGGGGAGGCGAGGGTGTACACAAGATTGTTTACAGGCATCTGGCGGTCGTCGGTTGTAATGGCGAAGATGCGCCAGGGAAAGTTCATCTTACCCGGAACTTTTGCGATGAAATTCTCACGCTCGGTGACGTATTCCTGCTTTCGCCAGGGGTAATAGTCTGTCTTTTTCGGATACTGGGCAAAACGTGCCGAGATTGTGTTGGATAGTGAATCGGCAGCTACGAACATACCGGGATATCCCTCCACATCGCTCTCCATAATAGAAAGCTTGAGACCATCGCCATAATCGGCCACAACAGGAAGGAAAGCCAACAGCGGATCGGCAGAGGAAGCCGGAGTCACAGAATAGTAATTCTGGAAAGCCATGGCCATGGGCTTCTTCTTGTTGGTGGAGTGGGCTATGAAGAGAGTAGGGTCACCGGCCAGCTTATAGTCAGCTGTTTCATCGGCCACTATCTTGCCGGTTTTCTCATTGGCTGAGAAACGGTAGGCCACGCCGTCGTTAAAGAGGCGGAATGTGAGGTTCTCGCCATTGGAGAGGCGGAGGTTGAGCTCATTCCATTCAGCATTGATCACAGGGGTATGGTGGAATGGAGCCCGGATGGTCTCGCGCAGGTTCTTCTTGATCTGCGAGCTCTTGATCTTGGCATCCTTGGAGATCCCCTCAACGTCGAGGGCTATAGGGGAGGGGAGGAGGAGAGTCTTGCCATCTCTGGAGAGAGAGAAAGACACGCCAGAAGCGTCGTCGAGCACTACGTTGATGAGTCCATCCGGCGAGGTGGCATTCACGGTCTTGGCAGAAGCCGGCAAGGATGGAACCATGAGAGCGAACGCGGAGAGAGTCAGAATAGTCTGAAAAGTCTTCATGGGTTAGGTATAATTTATATGGTATGATTAAAAACGATTTACAGACCTGTTCAAAGTGAATATGAAGCATCCCACATTCCTTTTGACAAGTCGGGATATTGTCAAATATATTCATTGTTTCAAGCGGGAGACAATGAATAAAACTAACCTTATTGCAAAATTATAACAAAGACTCGGATATATAAGCAAAAACTGTACAAACTTATGGAAAAATCGTCTAAAATAGGGAGTTGGACAATATAGTTAGACGATTTTTGCATTATATTGGACGATATTATTGTAGGTTTAAAGTCAATGAATGTTAACTTTGCGCCATATAAAACCCTTAATGGTAAAGAACCACGTCGGTTCATCATAGACAGCAAATTCTCTAACCTATATATACATGAAACTCAATTTCCCGATTTTATTATTCAGCTGCTGCGGGTTGCTGTCAGGCATCACCGCATGCACCGGTGCTGAAGCATATGAGGCACCGGAAGCACCGGTAAAGGAGGTAGACTTTACTAAGGTGCATATCGACGACAGTTTCTGGGCTCCACGTATCGACACCAACCGCAAGGTTTCCATCCCCTCGGCTTTCAGGGAATGTGAGAAAAACGGACGTTTCGACAACTTCGCCATTGCCGGTGGCCTCAAGAAAGGGGAGCACCAGGGTGATTTCTCGTTTGATGACACCGACCCCTACAAAATCATCGAGGGTGCCTCGTATTCCTTGGCTGTAGAGTATGATCCCAAACTCGACGCTTACCTTGACAGCGTGATCAACCTCATCGCCGCAGCTCAGGAGCCCGACGGCTATCTCACGACTTGCGTCACTAACAAATGCACCCGACTCTCCGGATGGTGGGGCACACACCGTTGGGAAAAGATCAACAGCCATGAGCTCTATAACTCCGGCCACCTTTACGAGGCAGCCGTTGCCCACTATCTCGCTACAGGCAAACGTTCGCTCCTCGATGTGGCAATCAAGAATGCCGATCTCGTATGCGAGACCTTCGGCTACGGAGAGAACCAGATAAAATATCCTTCCGGTCACCCCATCATCGAGATGGCGCTTGCAAAACTCTATAAGGTGACGGGCGATCAGAAGTATCTCGATCAGGCCAAGTATTTCGTAGAGGAGACCGGACGCCTCACCAACGGACGCCGCCCAAGTCCCTATTCCCAGGATCACATGCCTATTCTTGATCAGGAGGAGATAGTGGGACATGCAGTGCGCGCCGGTTATCTCTACTCAGGTGTGGCCGACTATGCAGCCCTTGCCAACGACAGCGCATATTTCGATGCCATCACCCGCATCTGGGACAACATGGCCTCAAAGAAGCTTTACATCACAGGCGGCATCGGAAGCCGTGCACAGGGTGAGGGTTTCGGTCCGGAATATGAACTCAACAACCACACCGCTTATTGCGAGACTTGCGCGGCAATCGCCAATGTTTACTGGAACTACCGAATGTTTCTCGCTACAGGCGATGCCAAATATGCCGACGTCTATGAGCGCGCTCTCTACAACGGCGTTCCTTCCGGCGTATCACTCTCAGGCGACAGGTTCTTCTACGACAATCCTCTTGAAAGTATGGGCCAGCATGAGCGTCAGGCTTGGTTCGGCTGTGCCTGCTGCCCCGGCAACGTCACCCGTTTCATGGCAAGCATACCGCAGTATATGTATGCCACTCAGGGTGATGATGTGCTCGTGAACCTCTATATCCAGAGCACTGCCGACATTGATACTCAAAACAACAAAGTGAAGGTAGCTCAGACCACCGATTATCCATGGAAAGGAAATGTCGTTCTCACGGTTGATCCCGAGCAGGAGGGTGAGTTTGCAGTGCGTATGCGCATACCCGGATGGTCGGAAGATGCTCCTGTGCCCACCAATCTTTACAGCTACACCTCCAGACCTTCAGCCAAATATGAGGTGAAGGTAAACGGCAAGAAAGTAACACCCATGACCGGCAACGGTTATGCCACAGTGAAACGCCAGTGGAAGAAGGGCGACAAGGTGGAACTCAGCCTCCCGATGGATGTGAAGAGAGTGAAAGCCAATGACAATGTGGCCGACGACAAAGGTAAACTCGCCATTCAGCGTGGGCCCGTTATGTTCTGTCTCGAAGGTCAGGATCAACCCGACAGCCTCGTTTTCAATAAATATCTTCCCGACGGCGTCGCTTTTGCCGAGAATTATGACGGCAATCTCCTTAACGGTGTGATGACTCTCACAGCAGCCGGCAGGAAAGTTAACCTTGACGGCACGGAGGAAGAGGTGATTCTCACCGCTATCCCTTACTGCACATGGAACAACCGTGGAGCCGACCACATGGCTGTATGGATTCCCGAGAGCAAGGAGTTGGCAGTGGCTAAGCCTGAGCCTACTCTTGCCAGCGTGGCTATGATGTATAGCGAGCCTACCGAACAGAGCACCGACATACCCGCAGCCACCTCAAACCTTAACTGGGGCTGGGGATACAACGACCAGTGGGAGCCGGCATCGAGCGCGGACACCTCCAAACCTTATCACTACTGGTGGCTCCGCGAGGGCACTACAGAGAATATCTGCTATCGCTTCAATGAGCCCAAGGAGGTGAGCGGAGTCGACATCTATTGGCTTGCATTCGAGCATTATGACGGCGATTACGAGACTCCCGAAAGCTGGCAACTCTACTACCGCACAGCCGACAACCGCTGGG
>CAZUNU010000155.1:0-7204 GCA_964622105.1 uncultured Sangeribacter sp.
AATGTGCTGAGGCATTTCGAGTCTGACTCTATCGGTTTGGCTGCCGCAAAGTTCCTAATCACAAACATGCCTATGCATGTCTCTTATAAGGATACCGTAGGTCTCGGTCGCATCAATGTCCTTGTGGATTCTTGCGTGGCTGCCAACAGCTCTGCTGACTGTTATGAAATAAGAGATCTTCTCACTCCCATCATATCCCCTGTGCCAAACTTCTCAGGCAAGACAACCACTGACTTACAATTTATTGACGACAAAACGCTTATACGGCATATCGAGACGGCCATCAGAAGATGGAAGGAATCCCCTTGGGCCTCACATCTTGATTTCGATGACTTCTGCGAATGGCTCCTGCCATATAAGGTGCAGGAGCTGCAGCCTGCCGACGACTGGATGGATTACCTTTCACCTTACTTCAACTCCCAGCTGAATACAATCCAGTTTTGTGACATCTACAAATCCTCCCTCACCCGCGCCTGCCGTATGGTGAACGACTGCATGAGGGAGACAATAAATCCCTCTGTCATCGAAGTCTCCTTTTCTCCGGATGCACTCTCCATGAATACCCGTGCCAAAATCCCAATCGGCCGTTGCTCCCACTACGTTGCTCTGGCTACGGCCGTGTTGAGAAGCAAGGGTATTCCCGTAGGCATTGACTTCACCCCCATCTGGGGATACAGGAACCTTGGCCATGAATGGAACGTGCTTCTCGACCGCGACGGTCATGCCGTGCCATTTGACGCCATGGGGTCTAATCCAGGCGATGCCCTCAAGCCTGACGAGAGGATGGGCAAGGTGTTCAGGTGCACTTTCGCCCCGAATCCGAAGATAATGAAACTCTTGAAATCCGGAAGTTTTGTACCCTCCACTTTCAGTTCACCTTTTATTAAGGACGTCACAGACGAGTATCTTCGGGGGCTTGATGTGGAGGTCGAGCTACCGCGTATGAATGACTCATACGTATTTCTGGCCTTGTCCAACAGGTTTGAGTGGACACCCGTTGATTTCGCAGAGGTCAAAGGAAGGAAAGCCATGTTCAGGAATGTTGGGGCCGGGAATGTATATGCGGTGCTTCGATACAGCGCTAACGGCAATCCCGAAGTGATAGGCGAGCCGTTTCTTCTTCACAGAGATGGCTCGCGACAACTGTTCACACCTGATGAGAGTGACACAACCTCAGTGACACTTTACCGAAAATATCCGGTGCTTCCAAACGTGCTTGAGGCAACAATGCGCATGGTGGGTGGCGAATTCCATGCATCTGACCGACCGGATTTCTCCGATTATACCCTTATACAAACCATCACCGAGCCCTCGGCCATTGTAAATGAGTATCTTATACCGGATTCAGTCAAGCCGGCACGGTTCTGGAGATATTGTCAGAATGTGCCTGAGACTTTCTGTAACATCGCGGAGATTGAATTTATCGATTCGCTTGGTGAGGTTTTGACTGGCCGTATAATCGGCACCGAAGGATACTTGGGCTCCAACAGCAATCTCACAAGGACAGCCGCTTTCGACAAGGATCCTCTCACCGTATTCGACGCTCCGCGGGGAGAGGGGTGTTGGGTTGGCATGGACTTCGGCAAGCCCGTTAGGCCGAAAATGATCACCTATCTCGGCCGTGGCGACGGCAACAGCATCGAGAAGGGCGACCTCTATGAATTGTCCTACTTCAAGGATGGTCGCTGGAGGAGTCTCGGTCAGAAGACAGCGACGGAAGGCCACATCATCTTCAACGGTGTCCCCCAAAATGCATTACTCTTCCTCCGCGATCTCTCCAAAGGGAAGGAAGACCGTATCTTCACTTACGAAAACGGCCAACAGACATGGAGATAAACCTGAAAAAGCACCAACCGACTCCATTGCAGCCTCGATCTGATCTCCAAATCTCTCTACTCGACAAGATATACTCAAGGCTTTTCTCCAGATACTCCCTGCTGATGTCGGACAAAACTGATGAAAGTCTCGCAGGGTTGGTCGCGGAATTCCGCACCGAGGGTTTGTTTGCTGAAATGGAGCAATGGATCAACCGAAATCATGACAATGTAATGAAGCGGCTTGACAAGGCATGCCCGGGACTGACTCCCGAAGAACGCAAGCTCATAATGCTCCTACATCTCGGTTTCTCTTCCACCTCTATTGCCTTCCTCACCGCCAGACCCTCGAAACAGTCAGTCTACACTGCTAAATGCCGTCTCAGGCAACACCTCAATACCTTTAACCTACAGTCAATCCCCGGGCTACTGGGGGAGATAAAATGATTCGGAGATTAAGTAAAAACAAGAGACTTTACGAATAATACTAAAAGGGAGGTAATCCCTCCACTCCCACTTTTTCTCAAATTCAAAAGGTTAAAGGTTAATATGTATAAAATTTCTGTCCGAGCAATTATCTCAAGCATCATCATGACTATGTTGGCATGCTCATGCCGTCAACACATCCAGGATAGTCGGTTCGAAGCAATTAATGATAACATTGAGAAGGATGCCCAAGCTGCCCTTGACTCACTGATAGATATAAATCCGGAGTCACTTGATAAAGAGTCACGCTACTATCGTGATTTCCTCATCATCAAGGCCTCCGACAAAGCTTACATTACCCACACTTCCGACAGCACTATACTTGACGTCATTGAGCACGCCAAAACCCACAACACGGATTACTATGCGGAAAGCCTCTACTATGGTGGCAGGGTATACAGCGACCTTGGAGACTTTCCTTCCGCTCTCCGTTATTTTCAGGAAGCTGCCGAAAAGCTACCTCCTAAGAAGGAAAATCTACAGTTGAGAGCCAATATCCTGAGCCAGACAGGAAGACTGTTTAACAGGCTACGAATCTATGATAAGGCTTCAGAACAATTGGAAAAAGTAATTCAAATCGACCGAGAAATCAATGATACAACTAATATTTTTTTAGACATCGAGTTTCTTATCACCAATCATATTCGTAACTGTAACTTCTCTCAAGCTCGGGATCTTATATACAAAACTTTAGAGGATCCTGATATTCCTGTTTTATATCGGAGAAATTTCACAATCTTACTCGGCTACATTCTGTACAAAATAGGTGATACACAAGAGGCTACAAATATTATACGGAATATAGCCCACCCTTTGAATGATAAGGATCGAAGTGAACTTATAGCATTCAAAGCCCAGATATATAATAAAGCAGGTGTTTACGACACTGCCTATATTCTCGCCAAGCAACTTATAAATCATCCCTCTTTCTCAAACAGAAGAATAGGCTATGGCCTTCTTGTATCAACCGGACTACGCCACATGAGTCCTGTTGACTCTCTTTTCCACTATATGACTCTGTATGCAGATGACCTCGAGAAATATTACGATGAAAATGTTAATCAGGCTACCCTCCTGCAAAACGCACACTACAATTATGATGTCCATAAGCGAGGTAAGGAACAACTTCTGAAAGACAACTCAAATCTTATCCTGAGCCTTATCATAATTTCAGTTTTTGTCCTCCTCATCTTGATTGCTTTCCTGCTAATAAAAAACCGTAATCAAAGGAAAATAATCTTGCTACAGGAAGCACTTGAAAATATCAGAATGCTTAAACCTGAATCACTAAGTTCGGAAAGACAGGAAACCGAAGAGCCAAATAATTCCTATAGCCCTGATAAGACAGAAGAGTCTATCCATGAAAAAACGATTCCAACTGTTAATGAACTCAGAACAAAATTGAGAGATAAACTAAAAGAACAGGCGGCGTCTGCCGGAACAGACAGTACCGTGTCTGCCCAAATCATACAGTCTGATATCTATACTCAGATTCAAGAGTGGCTGAGACTTGAAAAAGTTATACCTGATAATAAAAAGTTCTGGGAAAAGGTTCAAGCTTTGATAACAGACAATGCCCCAAATTTCATAAGCAACCTCAATCTCCTCACTGGAGGACGTCAGTTATCTGCAACGGAATTCCGAACTGTTCTCCTCATCCGGTTAGGATTTCAACCTCAACAGATAGCAATTCTGTTAGGCAGGGTCAAGGCAACTATCGTTTCATGTAGGAACTCAATCAGTCTCAAAATATTTGACCAGAAAATTGGAACCAAAGAAATTGATGCCATTATCCGCGTCTTATGAGGTCTGCATAATAAAAAATTTGGCTCTCGCAAGAATTTAGCGTAAAATTATAGTAAGGAAATGGAGGATTTTAAAACCTTACTATAATTTTACACTAAATTTTGAAATTTTTTTACTTCTATTCCTAACTTTGCAAAAAAACAAAACCCAACATGAGACAATTTATGAAATACTTTATTCTGGTTTTTCTTCTATGTTTCGTTACCTACAACCGTGCGATTGGCGATGACAGTACCCAAGATGACTACTGTATCACCTTATACGAAGATGAAGGCAATGAGGATTCTGATAGAGATAATAAAGGAGAATATGATCCGATTGGTAGGCGCTCACTCCAATGGTCAACGGTTTGCCTGATTAGACCTACCGTAATAGTGATTCAAAACATTGAAAAGGCTGACATACTTTGTTATGAAATACTTGACAGTCAAAATTGCCTAATAGGAAGTTTTGATCAGGAAACTGATTTCCTCTCCTGTCTTTACATGATGAACGGCAAGCTAAAAATTCGTATTATTTTAGATTCTTTCTCTCTTTCTGGTTATTGTGAAATAATATGAAATCGGCACATTTCATCTCACTAATAATATTGATATGCTTACTCACGCTATCTTGCGCAGATAACGCTCAGAGAAAATATGAGAAGGACATCTTGGAATGGAGTGGGAAGACAATAATCTTTCCCGATTCCATGCGCACCATATTTGGAGAAGAGATTCAAGCGCCGAATTCCGAACTCACAATCGTGGCTTATTTTGACTCCGTTGGTTGTACGAGCTGTCGCATGAAACTTCCAGAGTGGTGTAAGATTATGACAAAATTGGATTCTATCATGGGGAAAAATCAAGTAGCCCTTCTTCTTGTCACTGGATCGGATAATCTTGCTGATGTGCGCCATATAGTCAGGAGAGACGATTTCTCTTATCCGGTAGTCAACGATTCAGCGGGAATATTTGCAAAACTTAATTCTTTATCCCATGACACGCGACTTCAGGCATTTATGCTTGACTCCATGCATAAAGTCTGTCTCGTAGGCAATCCAACTCAATCAAAGGAAATGAGAAATTTGTATCTGACCCAATTTACTAACATCAATAGCAATTCTACAGCATCTGATGAAGAGTATATTGAGGAATATTGTTTTGGGGCCATCAATATTAATGAAGAGGTGAGTCATGATTTCCAATTACATAATACTTATTCTGATACTTTGTATGTCAAGGACGTTATTTTATCATGTAGCTGTATATCCGCTAATGTATCTTCAAACATTATTGCCCCCAGAGATACATTTAAAGTTACCGTCTCGTTCAAGGACTCCATACTCGGAGACTTTATCAGATCTGTTACTCTAAAATACCAAGGTCCCTTTAAGAATCATATTCTGGAAATCTCAGGAACCATTAAAAAAGACTAATCTGGTCACAGAGATCACACATATTATCTCTTAACCTACAATTAAATAATAACTTAATTCAACCTACATGAAAAAGAAATTCATGATCGCTGTTGCATTTGCAACACTAATGGGAGTCGGTGGATGGATAAGCATCTCCTCTCATCAACACGAAGAAGGTCTGACTGACCTGCAATTATCCAATGCAGAGGCATTGACTACCGGTGAAAATACTGGCTACGGCTGTGGAATGGCTGCATACGAGTGGGACAACGATTGGTACGAAGATACCAAAAATTTTGCAAAATGCAGAAGTGGGTGTCCAGAGGGTAGTGGTACAAGTCCCAAATATATGAATTGCTGATCGTTTGTGAGTCTTAAGTTGTTTAAACTTCTAACAGCTCTTAGATCTTACATGATAAAAACGATTATAAAGTGTGTAGTTTATGATTAATTTTCTTGATTCTAATATTAAACAGAAATTATTTGTGATTATTTTTTGAAATTTCAAATGGATTAGTTTATCAATTCATTTTCTACCACTTGGATATACTTGATCCATTTTAAATTTACCAATCATTTCTAGTTACTGCTTACTGTGAGATTAACATCAAAATTAATCAAACTATGAGGCTATGAGTATTTCTATTAATTCTATTCTAAAATACAATAAATTTTCAAAAAATAGAATTAATTAGAAATACTCATTTAGACAAAGAATTATTCTCAAGGCTTTATTTCTCATAATTATCTTAATATACCATAATATCTTAATACCCTCCCATGCATTACAAAAAAAATAAATTTATCCTTATACCCCTATTGGCACTACTAATAACCGTGCCTATTATTTCCTGCTCTAATATTAACAAAACAATAATAACTGACGATTCCTCCCTAATAATAAAAATTAACCTAAAATCCGTAGAATTTGATGATGAGATAGTATTTCCCCAGAATTTAATTTTATTGCAAGATTCTATCCTCATTGTATATGAACCAAAAATTAAAGATAGTTTTATAAGTGTAATTAATACCCTTAATAACAAAACTATCTCTAAGTTCGCCTCTATCGGGGAATCCCCAGATGAATTTATTAACCCAAGAATTCTTAATGACCTATCAACCTGTAACTCATTTTGTATAGGTGATGCAAAAAAAATAAAACGCTTTAATATTGATTCCATTTCTGAACACAATAATAGGGGCACCAGAATATTGACAATACCTCAAGAGATGATGTTTTACAATAATGTCTTTAGGATTTCAGATCCTATGATCGTGTATAGTCAGACCGGTGATTATCCTATCTCAATATACGACACAACAACAGAGAGATTAAATTTTACAAGTTATTTTCCATCTATAGGGTGGGTAAAAGGATCTCCCTATATAAGAAATATGGAAGTGTTTGCCAACTCCATGACGTCTGCAGGCCAAAATATAGCAATTGCATATCACAACTGGAATATTATATCTATTGTGACACCTCAAGGAGATGTAGTAAAAGAATTATATTTTTCAGAGTGGGATTTCAATAAAGAAAGAATGAAAATTGAATCCGGGAATGGTAATCTGAAACTTGACCCAGAATGTAAAATTTTCTTCACAAAAATAAGATCTAATTCGAATTATATATTTGCTTTAGGATGGTCTGACCCCAAGGATCTAATTAAGATAGGAGCAGCAACTTCATATATCT
>CAZUNU010000156.1:0-7196 GCA_964622105.1 uncultured Sangeribacter sp.
TGGATAGCCATATGGCTATCCATTAGTTATTTAAAAATTGTCATGTACTGTAGCCTTTGGCATGTATAGATATCTATTCAATACTACTTCGCAAAGTGATGTCACTACAATTCATCCTATTACCTATTCTGACACACCCTCTAAATAACTTTGTGGCAAGCAAAAAGATTAAAAGCAAGCAGTCTCTCGTCTGATTCGTTCTCCAAGATATAATTTTGCATTATCATTTGAAGAATGAATAATAAATTTGGAATTAATACCAAATTTATATAACTTTGCTTATGGAACGCCGGAGGGTATTCCATAGACATTGTAGACTGACAGCCATTCCAATCCGAAAGTCAAAGTCTGGTAAACTTTAAAACGGTCAGGAAAGAAATGGCAAGTGCGATTCCGCACCCCTATGCATAGGGCGTGGGACTGCTTGCTTCTTTTATCTGACCACGGTTTTACCAGAGCCTGACTTTCGATAATGGAATCCAACAGTTTCACGTCTTCTTTTTGTTTATTATAACTTTATATAATTAGCTTGTGAAATAAAAGATAATACATCACTCTCATTGATGGTGGTTGATAGTTTTCAATCTATCATAATACTCTCAATATAAATAATTTGAATATTTGAGTAAATTTTATGATTATTAGAACATTAAACCCTATCATAGGATAATGAACTAATGCTTCCAGCATCGCTTTTGGTGATATTGAAGCATTTGATACACTTAATCTAGAGATTGTTTTATACCTCCTTGGAGGTGTATGATTCAATAAATGTAACCATGTATAATTTTCTTATCAAAGTATTATGAATAGTAATTTGTCTGAAAAGGCCAATGTGGTAATCCGGAACCTGGTTGATATCTGTAATTCCCCAACTGCAGAGGAATTACGCAATAATGCTCCTCTGATAATCCAAAGTTATAAAGAACTCACTATAATAGAAAAGGGCTTTCAGCATGAGATTAACAAAATACATGCCGAAAGAGAAACCGACCTAGAAAAGTTTAAGATAAAGGCTCCTGAAATGCTTGATAATTTAAAAAGCATTCTTAACCAAATCTTCCAACTTCAAGGAGAGGTAAGGACACTAGCCGGCAGATTAGCTGATGATCCAACAGCAAAAACTATTATTGACTATTCAGAACGTCATATAATTCAACTTCTTAACCTATTCCAGAGTACCTCATATGCTCTTTTGGACATGTAGTACTACTCTCCTTTTAGCTACATATCTTTTCACTTTCTATGAAAATGATTAGTAAAATGAATAAATCGAATGATATTTCTGAGGACGCATATAAAGAAATGCAACAGGAGAATAATCTACACTCAGATAACCAGATGACTCCGGAAGATGCATTTTCCTATATGCAATCAGAAAACAATAAAGCTGAACTTGAACCCAATCATAAAGAACTTGTCACTAAAAAGCAGGTCAATGGCATATTAAAGCTTATTTATCAAACAGAGCTCCTCTTGGGTGACTTCTTTAAAAAACTTAAGGAAGTAGATGAAAAATTCAATACCTGTGCCCAGTATTGCTTCGGGAAAGCAGACAAAATAATGTCGTCTATTAAAAATCCAAGTGAAGAAGAAAAGAAACTTGCTATAGCATATACAGCTGCCGCCTTAACAGTTAAAGGTATAGGTTCACTGTGGCAGGCTGTGCAGACAGAACAGCAACTCAGAGGCATCATAAAGATATTCGCATCTGAAGCTCCAGACAAGCTTCCTTACATAGGGATGTTAATCGACATGGCCGACATGGGAAGTGATGTCGCATTTACAATGCTTTTGAATTCAACCAGTATTGATAGTGTATTGGAAAATTTAGAAGTATACAGATCACTTGACTATACTTTTAGATTAGCGAATTATCTATACGCTGTGTACGATGCATCATTAAATGGGAGCTTTACAGAGTTACCATACCCAACAATGTTTGATGTCAATAAAGCATTGTTGGCTAATCTTGCACATATCGATAAGAAGGATACTGAAGAACTACAGCTTACTTCAAACCGCGTAGAATTAACAAAAGTGGCTGAGCGTATTTCATCTGTAATGAATGGAGACCAAAAATTGCCGGAACTCCTGGATGTTTTATTGGCTTCAGATGAACAATTAACGGCTGCAGCTATCAGTATGGGACTCCCCGGACCAGAGATGTTTAAAGAGGAAGAAAATGATTCCGAGGAAAGTCGCCATTTCCCTTTTGAGAATCTCAATCAATGTCCAGAATCTCTTGATTATGTATCTTCTTTTTCATACCTTTTAAGTTGTGGTGACTCACATGCCATATCAGAAAAGATTAAATCAAATGGCACACTTAAATCAATAGCGGATTATATTGAAGAATTTAAGAAGAATCAAAGTCAATTTGATTCAAGGGAGAGGCTTTATGCTATAAATGCTTACCTGTTGGGAGCAGTTTTTTTCTTATTCTTCTGGCATGTTTTTGAGTGGAAGTGGTATTGGTCTTTAATTGTTGGGGTAGTAATGTCAATTATTGGCTTCAAAGTAGCACCGTATTCTGATCTAGGACAAAATTGTCGGCACAAGGCTATACTACTTGAAAGAGAACTCTATAAGAATACAAAGTTTCAGGGAGGATTTACAGATGTAATCAATTTCCATGAAATTAGAAGAAAAAATAATTATGTATTTGCTGGAGCTTTAATAGGGGGCATAATTGGTATTTTTGGAGGTCCTCTTACCTTCATCGGAGGTTGTGTTTTGGGGGCATTTATAGGTCACCTAATTAAGTCCCATAAAACTGAAGATGAAAATTGGAGAAATATATCTATCGGCTCCGGTTGGAAAGCAAAATTGTGTTGTGGTATTCTGAGTATAAGCTTTTTGTTACTCCTATTAGGATGGATTTTCGGCTATCAATCTCCAAATTTCAAATCTAAATCAACAGGAAATTCTGCTGAAAATAACCGTGTTGTAGATAATGGTTACGTGTCTTCGACTAATAACCATCAATCTGACGAGGCCATATCAGCTAGTATTTTATCTGAAGACACTGTAGTTAAGGATAACTCAATTGAATCAGAAATCGAGAAAACATTATACAATATTTATTCTTCTCCCAATATGGATGAAACGTTTCCCGATGGAACACCCTTATTTTCGGATAATTTCAAAAAGAAGGTTAAAGGACTGGGTACTATAGAAAACATTATGCCTTATACTAACTCTTTTATGAGTCTGCAAGAGAAGGCAACTGAAGATTTTATCTTAGATTATGACTTATTAGTCAATGCCCAAGAGGACCCCATAAATATGGATCTTGAAATTAAAAATATTAAAGTAATTGATAATGACAATGTTGAGGTGTCGGCTATTTATATTAATAACAATAGGAAGTATAACCGCATCTACGTAATGAAACGTGAAAATGGAACGTTTAAAATAGATGATTTCATTGATGATGGAGAAAGCGTTAGAAATTGGATTAATAGTGAAATTAAGCTAATTGAGGCAAATCAAAATAGTGCTCAAACAGATACTTTAATCAGTTTCTTATGGGAATATTAGAGAATTTATTGGGAGCAATAATTGGAGGGTTCGATGATGCAAAGAAACGTCCTGTGGATGTATCGGATTCGGATGTACCATCGGGATCTGGTGGGATTAACCGTGAGGGATATACCTATGGGGAGCTGAGGAGGCGTCCGATTATTCCTGAGGTGATGAGAGGAATCTCTAATCCAGTCGTCAGACGGTGGGCTGAGGAATGTAATACCCGAAACCGATCCGGGTTCGTTATGCGGAAAGTGGACGGTGAGTATTGCTTTGATGGTTTACATGTTGGGCCTAAGGTACTACTCCCCTCTCCAGCAGAGTTACGACGTAAATTAGGGTCGAATCCTTCGGCAGAGGATATCCGACAGGTTTCGTATACACTGCTGCGCGAAGAGATTGCAAGACAGACCGGCTTACCTGTCAACAGAGCTGCCGCAGTAATAGGCTCGGAACTGGATTGCGTGCCTCATGAGGATGTCTCCGGGTATGTGTATATGGTGCCAAATTGGGCACATAAATGGTTTCGACATCGTGGATATGTTTCAAAGATGTTGAATGAAATTTGAAACGTAATATGATGCAAAAATGGGTGTGCAATCAAAAGGATTGCACGCCCATTTTTGTAAGCAGGAACTCAAATTACCGCTGTCCACCAATTTTAAATCCCACAAATTCCCGCTCTCCACCAATTTCAAAATATGCAATTGAAGAATCTCACTTTTCTGCTTCGCTGATGGACTCATGCGAAAGCAGCCATTTTGAAAGAGGTATAACTTTTATGGTTAATGTCGGTGTTTCTATCACCTGCTCTTCAGAATAGGTGACTATTTCTGCCTCATTCAGTCCATAGAGTTTATGGAAAGTTGTCAATGCCTTAACTTCCCTATCGAAGGTAGCAGGATTGGTGACACTATAACTCGCTTGTATGCCTTTTTTCAATGAAGGTATATAAAAATCCAATTCCACTTCTTTATTGTAAAAGTAAACTTTGTGTTGTTCATAACTCACACTTTCCCTATATAGCGTGACAGCACATAAGTTTTCCAACAAAGCCGTATCACTGTCAGTGAGAAAAATATTCAAGACCCCGTTATCCACAAAGTAGTGCTTCTTGACCGTGTTACGTTCTACAAATTTTGAGGCATAATTCTCGAGAGAAAACAGAAGGCAAGCTTCTTCACAAAATCTAACATAGTCGGTGACAGAGGCTACATTTGTATTTACTCCTGTAGCCTTCACCATCGCAGCAAGACGGTTGAAAGAGGTTGGATTTTTAATATTCTCAGCCAATCGTGTCACAGCCAACCTAAGCGATTGTTCGTTCCTGATACGGTTTCGTTGAATAATATCTCCTAATATAATTTTCTCGTAAAGTTCATTGAGCCAATGCCGTTTGTTCACATATAGTAGTGATTCAGGGAAGCCACCCCATTGAAAATACTGGCTCAATAGCCTTTCAACCTCCGCACGCTTCTTACCGAAAGCCCAGTTATGATCTATCTCACATCCATTAGCCCTCAGGTATTCTCTAAAAGAATAAGGAAAAACAAATTTTTCTATATATCTGGCACCCAATCTCGTGGCAATGTCTCTACTGAGCATCTTGGCATTGCTACCGGTTATGTAGACCATACATTTTTGGTTTGCCATCCTACGTGCAAAGTGTTCCCAACCCTCTACATTCTGAATTTCATCGAGAAAGAGTATCGGTTTCAAGTCAAAAAGCATTGCATACGCCTGAAGAATCATATCCAGATCCGAAGCCTTGAGACTGATTAGACGTTCGTCATCAAAATTAATGAAAAGCATCTCCTTTGGACTATGACCTTCTTCAATCAACTGCAAAGCTCTTAAATATAGCATATATGACTTGCCCGCTTGCCTAATACCAACAAAGACATAACGTGCATTCTGCTCCCAAATCATGGGTCTTGGAACAGGACTTATTTCTGATAAAAGTTCCTGTCCCTCCAGTATTATTGATTTAATCGTATCAATATTCATCAATAGTCACCATTAAAATACATTACTACACAAATTTACAAATTTATTTATTACCAATAAACAAAAACTCCAAGATTTATTTATTACCAGTAAACAAAATGCATAAAAATTGTTTACTGGTAATAAATAAATCTTGGAGTTTGAGCGTATGTTGCTTATGAAATTCTGAAGATTATGGTTGCGTATTTCAGACTAAGGTGAAGATTAAGGTAAGGTATTTCAGGCCAAGCCGTGGAGGATAAGTTCAATTCTATTCAGTTCCTCTTCTGTAAAGTCGGGTCTATCGATTGCCTTGAGATTGTCTAAGAGCTGTCTTACAGAAGAGGCACCGATGAGGACCGATGTCACCCTCGGGTCTGTAAGTATCCAAGCCAAAGCCATTTGAGCCAACGACTGTCCACGCTTCTCAGCTATTTCATTCAGCTTGCGGGCCATCGCAACCTTCTCTTCCGTAACCTGCGACTCTTTCAGGAATCCTGTTGCCTTAGCGGCCCGACTGTCAGAAGGTATGCCATGAAGATACCGATCAGTGAGTAATCCTTGTGCCAACGGTGAGAAAACCGTGATGCCGCTACCATTGGTCGCAGCAATTCCGAAATTCTCCTTTTCCGCTACCCGGTCAAACATCGAGTAACGATACTGACTTACAAGACAAGGCACATTAGCTTCACTCAGCAATTTACAGGCATACGCCTGCTGTTGAGGTGGATATTTCGATAGTCCGGCATACAACGCCTTACCGCTCCTTACGATATCCACCAAAGCCTGAACCGTCTCCTCAACCGGAGTAACGCCATCATACCTATGACTGTAAAACACATCGAAATACTCCAGACCGGTTCGCTTAAGGCTCGCATTGCAGGAGGCGATCAGATTCTTTCTTGAAGAATTACCACCATAAACTCCCGGCCACATCTCGTGCCCTGCCTTCGAAGCGATGAACATCTCATCGCGGTGTGCGGCTAAGTCTTCCTTGAGAACTTTGCCGAAAGTGATTTCAGCACTACCCGGAGCCGGACCGTAGTTATTGGCCAAATCGAAATGGCACACACCGTTACCGAAAGCCGTCAGCAGCATATCCCGCGCAACAGAGAAATCGTCTACGTCACCGAAATTATGCCACAATCCCAGCGAAATAACGGGCAACTCAATCCCGCTCTTCCCACATCTTCTATAAATCATACATCTAAACTAAAAATCTAATTATGACTCAACTAAATACCATCATTAATTTACTTACCGTCTTTAAATTTGAAAGGAAATATTTTGACAGCTCATCAGATGAAAGTATGTTAACTCTTTTCGGAAGCCTGTTTGATGAATATTTCTATTTCGGGGAGGCGACGCTCAATGGCTTCGAGGAGTTTGAGCTGGGCTTTGGTGCGTACAAGGTTGTGCTCAGGGTAAGCTATCTTGTAGTAGGTGTCGCCATTGATGTAGTCGGTAAGGAATCTTACGGCTTGCATGTAGGGGAAAAGTTCCACTGCGTTGGGTAACCAGGCTGTTTCCTCAGCCGTAAGGAAATCTTTCGCCTCAGAAATATACCCTTCCGCAAAAGCCTTGAAAATATCCATCTTGAAGTCGATTTTTGCAAGGTCAGGTTCATCTTCAGCCGTTGTGCAGGCGCCTGTACGTAGGAAGTCGCCGAAATCGCTGAAAAT
>CAZUNU010000157.1:0-7128 GCA_964622105.1 uncultured Sangeribacter sp.
TAAGGTTGTAGCCACCGGCTATGCTGACTGTGGCTTCGACGTGGATATGGGTCCGCTCTTCCAGACTCCGGCAGAGGCTGCCCGTCAGGCTGTAGAGAACGACGTTCATATACTTGGTGTATCATCACTCGCTGCAGGCCACAAGACTCTCATTCCTCAGGTGATTGCAGAACTTGAGAAACTGGGTCGTCCTGATATTCTCGTGACTGCCGGCGGTGTAATTCCTGCTCAGGATTACGATTTCCTTTATAAAGCAGGTGTAGCCGCTATTTTCGGTCCTGGCACACGTATTCCGAAGAGCGCAATCGAGATGATCCGTCTTCTCAACGAAGAGAGAGAAGCTTAATACTTCAAATACTTAAAAATACAATAAGAGTGTATGGAAACCCGGGTTTCCATACACTCTAATTGTATTTTTGTCAAATAAACCATTGGACGAGTCTGGATTTAAATATTAATTTTTGAAAGAGAAGTAGAAATCACATGAAAATTAGTTATATTTGCATAATATTCAGAAATTGATTAACTGTATGGATGATAAAGAAAGAGAGAACGTAGACAAACCGGAAACTAACGAAAACCCGGATAACATTTATTATGTCTACGAAGATGATGAGGAAGAAAACCCTGAAATGGAAGAGCATGACATGGATAATTCCTCGTATAATTACTCTCAGATGCCAACGGATATTCAGGAAACTGATGAAACAGAAGAAGATGAAATGGCAGATGCTCATCAATCTTCTGTATTTAAACTTCTTATTAAGATCCTCACAAATCCGGTGGAAGGATGGAAGGCGGTAAGACGAGAGAAATTAAGTGTAGAAAGAGCCCAGCATAGTTGTTTCTATCCATTGTTGGCATTACTCGCATTAAGTAACTTTGCTCATTTATTTTACGATTCCCGGGTGGAACTGTCAGAAGTTATAATAAGCGCCGTGACGAATTTTGTTGGTTATTTTGCCGGCTATTTCTGCATCGTAATATTGCTGAAGACCTTGCTGCCAAAAGATTCAGGAAAAGCTATGGATACCGATTTCGGGAAAGTATTCGTTATAATGAATCTATCTTCATTGTGTATCTTTTTCACCGCTATGGAACTCCTCCCAATGTTAAGTCCAGTTCTAATCTTTTTGCCCTTATGGACCGTTTATGTGATATGTAGGGGCACAAGGTTTTTTAGATTTCCGGAGGATAAAACAATATATTGCACGACATTGCTGTGTCTTCTGATAATCGGTGTGCCTGAAGTCATAGAATGGGTGCTTAATGAAGTCTTACCATCCTATTGAGATGAATCTTTATATCTTATCAAGATAGGTATTCTTATCTCATGGAGAAAAGGGAAAGTGTAAGTAATTATTATAGAAACAATGAAAGCGAACCAAGTAAATATTAAAAATAGAAAGGCTCATTTCAATTATGAAATTGGCGATACGTTCACTGCCGGCATGGTGCTCACGGGAACGGAGATAAAATCAATAAGGGAGGGAAAGGCCAGTCTCACCGACAGCTATTGTATTGTAGATCATGGAGAAGTCTGGATTAAAGGAATGCATGTGTCGGAATACTTCTATGGGTCATATAATAACCATGTGGCCCGGCGTGATCGAAAATTACTACTATCCAAAAAAGAGATAGCTAAGATTGAGAAGGAAAGTTCGGATGCAGGTTTTACGATTGTGCCTTTGAGAATTTTTATCAGCGACAAGGGATTTGCGAAAATTGTGATAGGCATAGGCAAGGGTAAGAAAAGTTTTGATAAGCGTCAGACAATAAAAGAGCGCGAAGAGAAACGTAACATTGACCGTTTCTTTAAAAAATAAAACCCTTCTTCAAAATTTAGAAAGGACACTGATTATTGATGCGTAAGAGAAAAATTGAACTCTTGGCTCCTGCCGCTAATGCAGAAGTGGCCATAGAGGCTATAAAACATGGTGCAGATGCAGTTTATATCGGTGCCATGTCGCACGGTGCACGTAAGGCCGCAGGCAATTCACTGTCGGATATCTCCAAGGTGGTTGATTTCGCACATAAATTTCGAGCAAGAGTTTATGTGACGGTCAATACTATAATATATGAAGACGAAATTGCAGGAGTGGAAAAACTGTGTAGAGAACTTTATAAGATTGGTGTGGACGCCCTTATCATACAGGATATGGCTCTCTTGCGCATGAACCTTCCTCCCATATCTTTGCATGCGAGTACCCAGTGCGATATCCGGACACCAGAAAAAGCCAGATTTTTGCAAGATATCGGAATGTCACAATTGGTTTTGGCTCGTGAGCTAACTCTCAAGGAGATAAAGGAGATCGCCGAAAACGTAGAAATACCAATAGAATGTTTTGTGCATGGTGCTCTTTGCGTAAGTTATTCCGGTCGATGCCATATTAGCTGTGCGATGACGGGCAGAAGCGCGAACCGTGGTGAATGTTCTCAACTTTGTCGTCTGCCGTATACTTTGAAAGACGGAAATGGCAATATCTTGGCCAAGGATAAACATCTATTGTCGCTCAAGGATTTCAATGCTTCTCATAAGCTTGAAGAGCTATTAGAAGCAGGAGTTTCCTCCTTTAAGATAGAGGGAAGGCTCAAAGATAAGAATTATGTGAAAAACATTGTGACTTTTTACCGTAAGAAGCTCGACGACATAATCTCATCGCATCCTGATGAGTATGAAAGAAGTTCTTATGGCAGGTCAGAAGTCAGCTTTATTGGTACACCTGACAAAAGTTTCAACAGAGGGTTCACTGATTATTTCCTTTCTTCGAGGCGACCTGATTCAATTGCATCTCTGCTGACTCCAAAGTCGCTTGGAGAAGAGATAAAGGATCTTCGGCTTCTTCATAATGGGGATGGGATAAGTTATTTTGATAAGGATGGTCAATACCAAGGAGTGAATGTAAACAAAATTGAAAATGGCAAGATAGTGACCGGCAGGAAAGTTAACATACCTGTCGGCGCGACTATTCACCGCACTTATGATCTGGAATGGCAGAAGGCTCTTGATAAGGATACGGCAAGACGCACTATTGACATTGATATTGAAATAAATAGCAGGAGCGTAGCGGTGCATGACGAAAGGGGGGTAGAAGTAAAACTACCCCTGAATGTCACTATGGAGAAAGCCAGACAGGAAATGGACTATGAAAAAGATTTTTCCAAATTAGGTAATACCATTTACAGATTGAGGAGTTATAAATCTTATTTGCCAGA
The DNA here is from genome assembly GCA_964622105.1 of uncultured Sangeribacter sp. Lineage (GTDB taxonomy): Bacteria > Bacteroidota > Bacteroidia > Bacteroidales > Muribaculaceae > Lepagella. Next base: position 3,217 of record CAZUNU010000157.1, read on the forward strand.
TTATACTTTCATTCCCCGGTCAGAGATATCGGCTCTAAGAAGAATGATTATTAACGCTCTCGATGAGGCAAATAAGGCTGTATATCCTTTTGAGTACAGAAGGAATGAAAAACCGGAAGCCAAGTATCCTTATAAAAAGCTTGACTTCCGGGATAATGTTGCAAATTCCTTGGCTAAGGAATTATATCATTCTCATGGGGTAAATCAGATTGAGCCTGCGCTCGAAGTTAAAGATGGCAAGCCCAGGAGTGGCACAGTAGTGATGACAACAAGACACTGCATACTTAGAGAGATCGGTCTGTGTAAGCGTCTGAAAGGTCGCCATATTTCCGAACCTCTTACACTCTCATCAGGAAATAATAATTACCGTTTACATTTCAATTGTGCTGATTGTGAGATGGAGGTTCTGATCTGACTATTTCAGACATATTGACAGAATCTGTAGGTATTGAGTCTTGAGGAGGGGAACTGAAATATCTTAACCTTTCGATTCTTGCAGCAACGAGACGATCCGTCATTTTTATAAGCGAATCATTTTCTTCCTGAGAAAGCTTAAGATCAGTTTCCGGAGGAAATTCAAAATTGACCGCATTAATTTTAGATTCATAAGCTCTGGCAAGAGATTCCACATGAGTGGAATCTCTTGCTGTTTTAAGGCTGTCGGTATAAGCGTTCAAAAGCACAAGACTTTTTTCAAAAAGCTGATCGGCAGCAAGGTGAGAGCTTTGATCATCTTTTTCTTTGCAACCGGAAATAGTAAGCGCCACTGTTGACAATATAATCAACCCGATTCGAGATAAGGTATTTCTTATTTCCATACTCCAAGGTAGTTGAGGAATGAAAAATTTACTTCTTAAGGTGGGTCAGTTTTGGACGCAGATAGGTGGCTGTATAAGAGTCCTTGCTCTCAACAATCTGCTCAGGCGTACCTACTGCCACAACTTCTCCTCCCTTTTCACCACCTTCAGGGCCAATGTCAATGATCCAATCGGCAGATTTGATCATATCCATATTATGCTCGATTATAAGGACAGTATGACCCTTGTCGATAAGGGTATTGAGTGATTTAAGAAGAGTGGCTATATCATGAAAATGAAGCCCGGTGGTGGGTTCATCAAAGATAAATAAGGTGTGCTCTGTAGTCTCTTGAGATATGTAGTATGCTAATTTCACTCTTTGATTTTCTCCTCCTGACAATGTAGAGGAGTTCTGACCGAGTTTAATATATCCTAAGCCAACATCCTTCAGAGGCATAAGTCGGCGGATGATCTTCTTTTCCTGACTTCCGGGTGTCTCATTCAAAAAATCTATTGCCTGGTCTATAGTCATTTCAAGGAAATCATATATGTTTTTCCCTCTGTATTCCACCTCAAGAATCTCCTGTTTGAAGCGTTTGCCATGACAGACGTCACATTCCACTTTTATGTCGGCCATGAACTGCATGGGAATCGTGATTGAACCTTCACCCTTACATTCTTCACAACGTCCTCCCTCAGAGTTAAATGAGAAAAATGCCGGAGTGTAGCCCATTTGCTTCGACAGTTGTTGCTCGGCGAAAAGCTTACGGATCTCGTCATAAGCTTTAAGATATGTTGCCGGATTTGAGCGTGTGGATGTGCCGATGGGATTCTGATCTATGAATTCAACGGCTTTTATGTGCTCCAGGTTGCCACCAAGTTTTTTATGCGTGCCCGGAGTATCGGAAGTCTCTCCGAGGTGCCTCTTCAGTGATTTGTAGAGAATTTCCCTCACTAACGTAGACTTTCCTGACCCACTCACACCTGTAACTACAGTCATGATTCCTAAGGGGAATTTGACATCAATGTTTTTCAGGTTGTTTTCCTGAGCTCCATTTATTTCAATATATTTTTTCCAGGGTCTACGCATGGGAGAATATTCTATTTGGCGTTTGCCACGAAGATAATCAACCGTGTAGGAATCAACTTCAGACTCAGAAGCCAGAGTATCATTAAGATTACCTTCATATACCACCTTACCACCCAATCGGCCTGCATCTTTTCCTATATCCACTATATAATCAGCCGCAAGCATTATTTCCTCATCATGTTCGACTACAACAACAGTATTGCCAATTTGCTGTAATTTCCTAAGTACGGATATAAGCTTTTGTGTATCTCTTGAATGAAGGCCAATACTTGGTTCATCAAGAATATAAAGAGAGCCAACCAGTGAGGAGCCGAGAGATGTTGCCAAATTGATACGTTGACTTTCTCCACCCGAAAGAGTAGAGGAGAGCCGGTCTAGAGTAAGATAGCCCAGGCCGACTTCATCAAGAAATTCCAACCGATTATTTATTTCAGTCAGTAGCCTTGTGCCAATCGTCCTATCAGTTTCCGAAAGATTGAGGTTTTTGAAAACATCTCTCAATTTACTGATGGGAAGTTTTACAAGTTCTGTGGTAGTGTGTCCATCAATCTTGACATATTCCACATCTTTAAGCAGGCGTGATCCATGGCAATCGGGGCAGACTGTCTTGCCACGGTATCGAGCTTTCAATACCCGGTATTGAATCTTGTACTGGTTCTCATCAACCCATTTAAAGAAGCCATTAATTCCCTCAAATGATTTATTTCCTTGCCATAAAAATTTTTTCTGATCAGCTGTAAGGTCGGAATAAGGAGTATGGATGGGGAAACTGTATCTGGGAGCTACATGAATCAGATATTTCTTCCATTCACTCATTTTCTCACCTCTCCAACATTGCACGGCATCTTGATAAACAGATAAAGATTTATCCGGAATTACAAGATCCTCACTTATGCCCATAACTTTACCGAAACCCTCACATGTGGGACAGGCTCCATATGGATTGTTGAAATTGAACATTAAGTCGTTCGGTTCCCTGAAATCTATGCCATCGGCAGAAAATTTCCTTGAGAAATAATGCTCATGAGCACCATCATCTCCCCATATTTTAATGATGCATGAGTCGTGACCTTCGAAATATGCCGTTTCGACGGAATCATTGAGGCGGGAGATCTCATCTTTATCTGATGAAACTGCCAGACGGTCGATCAAAAGACGGTAGTTGTTGTTCGAAATGGTTTCATCCTGTTGAATCAAATCAGCAATATCAATGAATTGTCCGTCTTTTTCGAGTCTGGAAAAACCTTCTTGTAAAAGTATGTTGAGATGTTGGGAGAAGGTTCTACCTTCAGGGACAGACAAATCAACCAATACAGCCATACGTGTCCCTTCTGGATAGGATAGGGCAGTGTTGACTATATCGTCAATTGTATGCTTTTTCACTTCCAGTCCGGAAACAGGTGAAAACGTGTGTCCGATCCTTGCGAAAAGCATTCTGAGATAATCGTAAATTTCAGTAGAGGTGCCGACGGTGCTTCTCGGATTTCTCGTATTAACTTTCTGTTCAATTGCAATAGCCGGCGGAAGACCTAAAATAAAATCACATTCGGGTTTTGCCATTCTTCCTAAAAATTGACGTGCATATGCCGAGAGACTTTCGACATATCTTCTTTGGCCTTCGGCATACAGGGTGTCGAAAGCTAAGGATGATTTGCCGGAGCCACTCACACCGGTCATCACAATAAATTCGTTAAGGGGAAGCTTTAAATCAATATTTTTCAGATTATTGACTTTAGCACCTTTGATTTCAATATATCTGTTATCGCTCATTATGTTGAATGTCTTTTTTCTTGAAGATTAAGGGGAGAGGATTAAATTGGGATTCGTATAACTAATAAATAACGGAAAATGGGGTAAAATGTTATATGTGAGAACCTATAGTTACAGAAGGGAAGTATACTGAAATCGGTTTTCCAATAGCATGATGTAAGAATATGAAATAGAGTAGTAGTGAATTGACCTACCAAAAAATTAAAAGAGCCAAACATTAATTTGGCTCTGAAGTTGCCTTGGAAAGACTCGAAC
>CAZUNU010000158.1:0-7015 GCA_964622105.1 uncultured Sangeribacter sp.
CACCTTTATATTTGGCACCTGCCACAAGCGCACCCATGTCAAGCGAATAGATCTGCTTCGACTTAAGATTCTCAGGCACGTCGCCACGCACAATACGCTGTGCAAGACCCTCAGCGATGGCAGTTTTACCTGTACCCGGCTCACCTATGAGCATCGGGTTATTTTTTGTTCTACGTGAAAGAATCTGAAGGACCCGACGAATTTCCTCATCACGCCCGATCACCGGATCGAGTTTGCCGTTACGGGCACGATCATTAAGGTTGATGGCATACTTGCTGAGAGCCTGATAGCTTTCCTCAGCACTTTGCTGAGTCACCTTGTTACCCTTACGGAGTTCGTTGATTGCAGCCTTAAGACCATCTTCGGTCACGCCAGCATCTTTCAGAATCTGCGAAGCCTTACATTTTGTTTTGAGTATACCCATGAGCATTGCCTCAACTGAAACATACTCATCACCCATTGATTTAGAGAAATCTATGGCTTTCTGGAGAGCTTCGTTCGATTCACGGCTGAGGAAAACCTCACCACCCGAAACTTTAGGCAAGCTTTGGATATCTTTGTCTATAGCCATATTCACAGAATTGAGATTTGCCCCAAGCTTCTGGAATACGAAATTGACAATCGTCTCGCTCTCGCCAATGAGAGCTTTCAGGATGTGCACCGGTTCAATCTGCTGCTGTCCGTTCTGGCGCGTCAGCTCGATAGCCTTCTGCACTACCTCCTGCGATTTGATTGTGAAATTATTAAAATTCATATGCGTTGAATTAGAGTTATATACAGTTTAGATGATAGATATAGAATCATGCATCCGGAGAAGAATTGTTTCTCATCTCCCAATATTTTAACAATTATCTATCATTATTGGTTGAATTCAATCCTTGGTTATTATTCAGATAATCATCCTCAATTGTTTCTACTTTTCAATTTGTTTTCAATTTGAGGGTGTTGTTTGAAAAAGCAGGCTGTAAAACTGAGGCTTTTGTCAGTTTTTATACTTAAGGATTTCAATCCAATAGTCATCCGGGTCATGTATGAAGTAAAGACCCATAGCCTCATTTTCGAAACAGATGCAACCCATCTCACGGTGGTATTCCCGGATGGCATCATAATCACCCTCCACTCTCATAGCGAGATGGCTTTCATTCTCCCCTAACTCATATGCCTGAGGATGATCGCGGAGCCAAGTGAGTTCGAGACGGAAATTCTCACCGGGACGAGAAAGATATACGATCTTGAAGTTGCCCTCCGGATGAACAATCTCCCCCACTTTCTCGAGGCCCAATGCCTCCTTATAAAATTTTATACTTCTGTCAAGATCCGTGACATTGAAGTTTACATGGTCAAAATGTGATTTAATTTCCATAATATAATTTTCAGAACTTAAGTAGGTCACAAAATTAAAGAATTCACCAAATGTAGGGATATCGCTTTGCGATGTATATTGAGCATCACTGCGATAGCCAAACATGCCAATGGCACATTACTACAAATGTGGAACTTTGAAACAGGCCCCTGCTCAATTAACAAATTGTATGCCAATTTTGCTCATTATGGATGCTGATTGAATAATCATCATGACCAGGGAGAATGATCAAACTGAGTTAGTATTAGTAAACGGAGTTAGTATAAGTATATGAACACCGGGGAATTCTGAGCTACTATCGGGCAAGCGAGATATTGATAGCTATACCGTAGTTTGAGTTTGAAGTTGGATAAGCGCTGTTGGAGACAAGCGGAGTATTCACCTGATGGTCAAAGAAAGCTGAAAGAGTCACTTTCTTACTCATCTGGTAAGTGGCCATGAAATTGATTGAGAAAGTCTGGGTGCCCTGTGTAGCCTGAGTATAGGCAGTCTCAATCCTACGGATGAGCGATTGGTTATTGCTGAATGCGAAATCCACGTTCATCGAAAGATCGTTGCTTGTGCCCCCCTGGGTGCTACCAAACTTAATTACCTTATTGAAATTTGCAATCTTCATTCCAGCGCCCACAGAAATCTGACGGCTACCCGTCTCCACGATCTGTCCAGCCGAACTATTTAGGTTGAGAGTGCGCGCATCACGATATTCAGCATTAACTGAAAGATCATTCTTGAAGGTCATGTTAACGCCAAGCAACGGGGCAAATTTCTCCGTTATGGCCACTGAAGAGATATTATAAGGAGAGGATGGTATAGGCTGTTGGGTGAGCTCGTCCTGAATAAAGCCAAGATTACCATCTACCTTCACCCAATTCAGATAACTTGAATAGCTGCCCACGGAATATGTACACTGGTAGGCATGTGTGAGTGTAAACGATTTGAAAATCTTTTTCAGGTTACCAATCTGAATGAGACCATCGTAAGTCACACGCCAGTTGGGTCGCATGGAATTAAGTCCCTGAAAATGATCAAGGTTCATCCTTGAAGCATCATAACCACTGTAGGCTGCAATAAAAGCCGGGATAAGCACGTCGGGACTGGTACGACTCACCGTGCCCACCGTAGGATTATACGGAGTGCCGGCAAGAGCATTTCCCTCAAGGAATCCGGCATCCGGATAAGAAAGGCCTGAATACAGACGATCATATCTATCAGAAATGATGGGAATGTTCTTCAGGAATTGATTGAACGCAGCCGATTCATAGCCATTGGAAGCCTTCGATTTACGTAAAGCTGTAGCAAAAGCTACATGGGTTCGTGTGTAAGAGCCGCTCAATGCTGTCGGCATTCCGGCAAACATGAACTGTATCTGACTCGTGCGATTGTCAGTAAGATTGCTTGTAAGCACTATCTTGAGTCCTCTCACTGGTTCAAGGGTAAGCTCGAAGTTGAATTCTTTACCCTTGTTCCATAGAGCCGGAGAAGTCATTTCATCAGAAGTTAGCAGCCAGCCGCGTTTAAGGGCTTTCTCCACATAAGACTCACCATAAAAACCGAAAGCAAAATCAAGGCCCGGTGCCATAGGCCCATACTTGTTGCTCTGGCCGAAGATGTCACCTACATTTGGAGAAAACTGTGGCAAATTAAGTGAATGTGAGCTACGCCAGCGGAAAGACAGGCTGCGTGGCATCATCAGAAAGCGGACGGCATATTCAGATGCCTCTTTCCAAATAGTCTTCTTTGGCTCTGTCTTATCCTCACGTACAACAAGCTTAATATTTCCCTTGCCACGCGTAAGGATCTCCACAGTATTGTCGTCGATCACCTTGGTCTCGATTTTCATTGGTTTGCCCGACTGGGTGGCATTTATCTTCACCTTCTTTGTCTTGAGATTATGCTTCACAATCGTAGTTGTGTCTTCAGCCAAAGCTATCGAGCGCTCGAATTTCTTTGTCTGCTGCGAACGGTTTCTGCTGCCATTTCCTGCGCTTCCGCGTCCGGTAGCCTTGCCAAATCTCTTATTGATTGCCTGTAGATATTTCGATTTGTTGAAGAGAGTCTCAAAATTCAGGCGTGCATCAGCATTCCAGATAGTCTGGTTCTGAATGGAGTTACCCAGATTGAGGCCATCTACGGTCGCCCCCCTATCCCATCGGTAGGTGGATGAATATGTCACATTACCGGTGAGATAATCGAGCACTGGTATCTTGTTGAAGGGTGCCTTATATGAACCGGTGAAGGTCTGATTATAGTTCCATGGAGTGCCAAGATGTTTTATAGAAGACCACACAGTGTCGCGCCAGTCCCGGTATTTATCCGGGAAGAGCTTTTTATTCACGGCTCCCACCGTCTCCTCTATACGTGCTGTAGTGTTGCTCGCAAAAGAAAGGCTCAACGATTGGATGATATTCCAAGTAAGATTAAGCTGGCGATCCCAAAGGAAGTTCTTGCTTACCTGCACCGGTAACTGAAAATCTACGTCGACCTGACTACGAGTCTGCTCCTCATAGTAGTAGCGTGTCATGTTGGTAAAGAACGTCAGATTGTTAAACATCCAATTGATACCCCAGTCTTTGAAGTATTTGGCCGTTTTTCCTTTACCTTTGATAAAGCTGAACGGTTTCCATGGCTTAACATACGGACTGTATGAATATTGGAACGAGCCGCGATAATCGTTAGTAATCTGATATTCCGTGGTTGGATCTACATTTTTTTGCTTATTGAAAGAGAAGGAAACCGTGAAATTGGCAGGATCCCAGGGCATAGGGTTCTTGCTCTGAACGTTGAATCTCAGATTTGATATTGAAAAGCTCTCTACGTTTTTCTTTGTAAGGGCGAAGCTTTTTATAGAATCCTTCTCATGTTTGGTTGTAGCAGCCTTGAGGGCATCCTTCAGAAGAATGTCCTGATCAAGGGGATTATACTTCGGCGTGGTTCGCTCTGTCGACTTGGAATAGTAGATTGGTGCGGTAAGTTTGGCTTTCTGTGGAATAACTTTGCCCACGTCTCCCTGTATTGAGAAATTATACTGCTCGTAATCATCGAGACGTCGTTGCGAAAGACCCTGGTCCACTCCACCGAATCCGGCAGTCTCCTTATGAGCCGCGAAGTTCACCATAGCGATATCGCTAAGTGTAAGATTTGCATTGACATTTGCAGCCCAACCGCCTGATTCGTTGAAATCGGTCACCCTCAGCTCATTAACCCAGATAGTGCCATCTTTCACGGTATTGGATTTATTGCGGATACCAATCAGCATGACCCTCACATCGCTCAGGCTCGGGTTTCCCAATACGCTGATTGTATTATGGTCATTGTCAGGATCGCGCTGCGAATAAAGTATATTGTAGCCTACCCCTTCTATGTTGGCACTGCGGTCGTGATTACGGCGTGTCTTAAGATCCGTGAAAGAATCAAACGACACATCAAGGAAGTTGGATATCGGCCACACTGTCTGGCGATCTGCCATATTCAGGTTATTGTAGTTGCCAGCAGGCGCAGGGGGAGTAAGTTCCAGCGGTATCTCATACTCATAATAATTATTCTTGACATCCGAACCAATGCGTATGAAGATAGCCAAGTCGCCATTTTTCAGATTTGTCTTGTCGTCGATGGGAGCTTCCGCATGCACCCACATCTGCATCTTCCTATAGATACGCAGGTCAAGCTGAGTGTTTTTATAGGCGCCACGACCGTCACCGGGCTGGAGGCCGGTGACCTTCATAGAGAGCGACTGCTCGTTAAGCTGGGTTGCCTGCATCTGACCCGGATCCTGAATACGGGTTACATCGGGGGGCAATACGTAGTTCACCGGTTTCTGGCCGGAATTCTCTTCAATATTTACAATGGAGAGGTCGAGCTCACCCTCAGCCGGAGAATCATTGCGGCTGTTGAGATTGAACTTATAATCGCGCCACTCTCCTCTCACAAGCTCCAATGCACCAAAGCGGAGGTGAGTCGTCTCCTTGAAACCTGTCATAAAAATTCGGGCAAAGCGGATAGTAGAAAAATCAGAAATTCCACCCACCACTTTGTCAGGTTGACTCAAGGGTATCTTGAACTGATACCATACACTCCGTCCTTGTCCCTCACGAGTAGGAACAATAGTCTCTCGCCTATCAGTGATATAGTTCTTTCCAACCTGAAGGTCTTCAGGTCGCAACGACACCTTATACTCGAAATATCGCTCATACTCGTTTAGGGTGTTATCCTGATTGATATCCTCAACATCCGGAACACTTCTCGATGACTGATAATACGGATTTGGACTCTGATCAGGCGAAAGAGAGTTGCCCTCCACACCGTTGTAGTGCTTATAGCGGTCGAGAATAGAGGCTTTTATCTCATCATAATAGTCGCTACGGTAGAAGTGATAATTATCCCCTGCAGGGTCATTCATCGGAGAAAACGGAATCTCCTGCATCTTGGCTATGGTTGAACCGGGCAGACGGCTACGCAGACGATTAAGATAATCTGAATACGAGGAGAAGTCATACTCATCATTATTTGGTAGTCCATCAAGTCCAACGTCCTGACGTGGACGGGCATCAGGGGCATTTTCAAATGCATAAGTCAAGGAGTTCTGGGTTGACACATGTCCCCAGTTAGTGCTGGTAATAAAAGTGTCATTACCGTCGATGGGAATACCATTTTCGTAACTCTTCATGCCGTCTTTCAGGATATCCTCGCTGATCTCACCGAAATTGAAGTATAGATCACCACCCTCTTTATTTGGATTGTCATCATCAAGGAATGGATCGAGCAACCAGAACTGAAGATACTCTACATTCGAGCTCTCGAAATTTGTATTGTCCATTTTCCTCATAATGCCTCCCCATCTTTTCTCCGGGAAAAGAAGATTGCCCTCATCATCAATATTGTCGGCATCGAGATTATATGGTCCTCTCTCCTTGGGGTAGAAGGAGAGATTGAGAGTCTGGATATAGTTTGCCTCACCATAGTTGATCTCACGCCCGGGATATATTTCCCTCACCTGCACCTCTCTTACGTAAGGATTGGAGAGCTGCTTCAAGTCGTTGCGCAGATAACCGGGAAGCATGGATGAATTCTTCATAGTCCACATACGGTCGATGTAGTTCCATGCAAGAAGTGCACGGTTCTTACCATAGTCTACATTATCCGAGAGCGAAGCCTCCGGGAAAAGAGCATCTTTTCCCGATTCCTGCGGAGTGGATGCGAGGAACCATGAGTAAGGATTGCGAAGATCCATACCCGTCTGAGTGCTCTCGAAATCATCGATATAGGATGAGCCTTTAGTGGAACCCGTCTTTTGCTTGTGGGGAATCAGCTTGGCAAACTCAGCGCTCAACCGTAATGTCGATGGAGCTGTGGCATTGATTGTGGGCACCTTGTTGAGGATATTGGTCAGCCACATGAAATCTTTGTTGTAACTGAGATTCATGCCAATCATTGTGTTGTTGATCACCTCATCGCCGATATTCACTTTCTCAGTGAGCGCTCGTTCAGAGAAATTCAATATCGTTCCACCCAAAGTGAAATCCTTATTAAAACGATATTGTGCGTCAAGACCCACGAGAGTCTTGCGTTGCATACTGAACATTGACTGATTTGCAAGCGTAACGATTACATTTGTGCATGACTCTATGATGCTCTGGATGGTGATGGTGACTATAC
>CAZUNU010000159.1:0-5667 GCA_964622105.1 uncultured Sangeribacter sp.
ACAAGGCCGAGCACCTGCTTGAGGCCATACCCGTGATGGGCAGTTATTGCGACATTATCGGTGTGCGCTCATTTGCAGGCCTAAAGGATAAGAAGGAGGATTATGAGGAGCGTGTGATCGAGCAGTTCATCAAATATTCCGGACGTCCCGTCTTCAGTATGGAAGCGGCCACACGTCATCCCTTGCAGAGCTTCGCCGATCTCATCACGATTGAAGAATACAAGACAAAGGAACGCCCGAAAGTGGTGATGACCTGGGCTCCTCACCCCAAAGCTCTTCCGCAGGCTGTGCCCAACTCTTTTGCAGAATGGATGAATGCCACGGGCTATGATTTCGTGATCACCCATCCCCACGGCTACGAACTTGATCCCAAGTTTGTAGGTAATGCCCGTGTGGAATACGACCAGCGCAAGGCTCTCGAAGGTGCCGATTTCGTTTATGCCAAAAACTGGAGTGCATATGCCGATCCCAACTACGGCAAGGTAATCTCTACCGATCGTGACTGGACAGTAGACGCCGAGAAGATGGCTCTTACCAACAATGCCTACTTCATGCACTGCCTTCCGGTGCGCCGTAATATGATCGTGACAGACGACGTGATCGAAAGCGACCGCAGCATCGTGATTCCCGAAGCGGCCAACCGTGAGATCTCAGCCCAGACCGTAATAAAACGCCTGCTCGAATCGCTATGATCAATGTTGTAAAAATCGGTGGCAATATAATTGATAACCCCGAAGCTCTCAAGGCTTTCCTCACAGACTTCGCCGCCATGCCGGGTGAAAAGATTCTCGTTCACGGTGGCGGCAAGGAGGCAACGCGCATGAGCGAAAGCATGGGTATAAAAGCCAATATGATTGACGGTCGACGTGTAACAGACCGCCAGACTCTCGACATCGTGACGATGGTCTATGCCGGCCTCATCAACAAGCGGATCGTTGCCATGCTTCAGAGCCTCGGTTGCGATGCAGTAGGCCTCACGGGAGCCGACGGCAATGCTATCCCGGCCACAAAGCGCCCTGCCAAACCGATAGATTATGGTTTCGTCGGCGACATCGACCCGGCCAAGGTGAACGCCCCGTTCATAGGTTCGCTGTTAGAGGCCGGTAAAGTGCCGGTGTTTTGCGCTATCTGCCATGACGGAGAAGGCACTCTTCTGAACTGCAACGCTGATTCCGTGGCAAGTGCCGTAGCTCGTGGTGCCGCTTCAATAGCTCCTACCCGACTCACATATTGCTTCGAGAAACCGGGAGTTATGACCGATGTCAATGATGATTCATCTGTGATTCCTCTTGTGACAGCAGAGTCATTCGAAAGGCTCAAGGCCGATGGTATCGTGGCAGCCGGAATGATTCCGAAGATTCAGAACGCACTGATTTCGGCTGAGGAGGGAGTGAAGGAAGTGAGAATCTGCAAAGCCGAAGCCCTCAACACCGAGGGAGGCACAATAATCCGCACAGCATGAGCGCTATTGATTGGCCACAACCGCCCTTATCTGTAGGTGAGCCTAAAGCTCCTCATCCGCGATATAAAGCGGCCGTCACGCTTCTCCGTCGGTTGATAGCTACACCATCGCCATCAAGGGAGGAGGCAGCTACTGCAGACATCTGGGAGGAATGGCTTGGAGAACGGAGCAAAGGGAAAGTGGAGCGACTTCATAACAATGTGTTTGTCGTGGCTCCCGGTTTTGATTCTTCGCGTCCTACTCTGATGCTCAACTCTCATCATGACACAGTCCGCCCGGCCTCATCCTACATATGCGACCCCTACTCTCCAGACATTGAAGCTGATGAAGAGGGTAACCGGCTCTACGGGCTCGGCAGCAACGATGCCGGGGCTTCAGGCGTAACTCTTGCGGCCACTTATCTCGATCTTGAGAATAAAGCGCTACCGTTCAATCTGATTTTTGCCATAACGGCTGCAGAGGAGGTGATGGGCGAACTCGGTATGCGCGCTTTCCTACCTCACTTGGCAGAGCGTGGACTCACGCCTGACATGGTGCTCGTTGGTGAACCAACTGGAATGCAACCGGCTATTGCTGAGCGTGGTCTGCTGGTGTTAGACTGCATAGCCGTCGGCAAATCCGGCCATGCTGCCCGCAATGAGGGCATCAATGCCATCTATCGCGCCATGGAGGATATCGAACGACTGCGTAACTTCTCTCCGGAACGCGAAAGCAAGGTTTTGGGGCCGATAAAGGTGAGTGTAACTATGATAAATGCCGGCACTCAACATAATGTGGTGCCCGATAAGTGTACTTTCGTAGCAGATGTGCGCACCACCGACGCCTACTCCAACGAGGAGACAGTCAAGCTCCTGCGAGATACGGTGAAGCATAGCCTTATCACACCACGTTCCACGCGAGTGCATGCATCAGTGATTTCTGAAGATCATCCGCTCGTGAAGGCAGCCGTAGCTTTGGGTAAGACTCCCTTCGTGTCGCCCACCACTTCCGACATGGCTTTGATGCACGGCATTCCGTCGCTGAAAATGGGCCCGGGCGAATCCTCCCGTTCCCACACTGCCAACGAGTTTGTACGCCTCACCGAGATCAACGATGCCCTCTACTTCTACCCTCTCCTGCTCACTTCCATCAGGTTATAGTTTATAGGTTATAGTTTATAGTTGATGGTTGAGGGTTTATGGTTGAGAGTTGAGGACTGAGAGTAGAAGGTTTACTGTGAATAGTTATAGTCTATAGTAGATAGTTTATTGTTATAATCTCTCTACCATAAACCCTCCCAATAAACCATAAACCCTCCACAATAAACCATAAACCATAAACTATAAACAAAAACAAAATAATAATGAAACAGTTATGGAATAAGGGCTTCCAGCCCGATCAACTCATAGAAAAGTTTACGGTTGGCCAAGACCGTGAGCTCGACCTCCGTCTTGCCCGCTACGACGTACAAGGCTCCATGGCTCACATTAAGATGCTTTGCAAGATCGGCCTCCTCACTCAGGAGGAACTCGACCTGCTACTTCCGGCACTTCAGGAAATTGCCGACAGTATCGAACGTGGTGAATTTACGATCGAAGATGGCGTGGAGGATGTTCACTCACAGGTGGAATTCCTGCTGACCGCAAAACTCGGTGATGTCGGCAAGAAGATTCATTCCGGACGTTCACGCAACGATCAGGTGCTTGTTGACCTTAAGCTCTTCTTCCGCGATGAACTTCGCCGCATTTCAGAAGCCGTGGAGCGCCTGTTCAACCGTCTGCAAACGCTCTCCGAAGAACATAAGGATAAGCTCATGCCTGGCTACACACATCTTCAGGTGGCCATGCCCTCTTCATTCGGACTCTGGTTTGGTGCTTACGCTGAGGCGTTGACCGACGACATGCAGATGATCATAGCCGCTTACAACATTGCCAATCAGAATCCTCTGGGATCTGCCGCCGGATATGGGTCGTCGTTTCCACTCGATCGTGAAATGACCACCGAACTCCTCGGTTTCGCGAATCCTCACTACAATGTCGTGGCCGCGCAGATGAGCCGTGGCAAGACAGAGCGTGCCGTGGCAAGCGCCATCGCGGCCGTAGCGTCAACTCTCGGCCATCTCGCAATGGACGTGTGCATGTGGATGTGCAATAACTTCGGCTTCGTGAAATTCCCTGATGAGCTCACCACAGGCTCGAGCATCATGCCCCACAAGAAGAACCCCGACGTGTTTGAGATCATGCGTGGCAAATGCAACCGCCTGCAGTCAGTGCCCAATGAACTCACCATCCTTACGGCCAATCTACCATTAGGTTACAATCGCGATCTCCAGCTGATGAAAGACATAGTGTTCCCGGCAACTACTGAGCTCATTGAGTGTCTTGACATGGCCGACTTCATGCTTGAGCATATCACGGTCAAGGACGACATCCTCGATGATCCCCGTTACGATTACATCTTTACGGTAGAGGATGTCAACAGGCTCGTATTGCAAGGAGTACCCTTCCGCGACGCATACCGCCAGGTAGGCATGGCAGTGCAGAACGGCACCTACAAACCCACCCGCGAAGTCCATCACACCCACCTCGGCAGTGTAGGCAACCCTGCCAACGCCCAGATCGCCGCCAAAATGGCCACCCTCCTCTCCCACCTCCGCTAACCCCTCCTCTACCAGCTCCGCTAACCCCGTGGAGTTCCTACCATAGTCAATAAGCAAGCCGCGTAATAAGCAAGTCGAGGTGTCCCTATTTGAAGAGACACCTCGACTCGTTTATAGTAAGGTAATATAATATATAACCTAATTGTTGATGCTTACTTATTATTAAGCAATTTCATTAGTGATATTGAATTTTGAGATATCTCTTCGAGAAGAGGTTGATAGTTGATCTCAGAAAGTATGGAGAGATCTATCTCATAGGGAAGATTGAGGTAGTCAATCCTGTCGAGCATTCCGAATAGATCAGTATGCCTTAGACCATCTCCTAAAAGTGTGAGATCAATATCAGAAAATCTTTTATAATTACCCTTTGCCCGGGAACCATAGATAAGGATATCACTTACTTCTTCACATCGCAAGATGGCATCTGCTACCTTCTGCCAGTCAGCCACAGCCACTCCCATAAACGACTCCTCTTTTCTCTCCACCATGATCATATTATACGAAAAATTTCTTTTACTATTACTCATATGCCGAATATTTTTACTATACCACTTCACTTACATTTGGCCTATAAGCAACTCGGTCCCAACCTTTAGGATATCCAATATAAGGCTGGCGAGTTTTAGTAATCTTCAGGGGGAATGTTCGATGCTCTTTCTGTCATTGAGAGAAGAAGCTTCTTCAGCAGAGGATGGTAGATGGTGATGATTCTCTCACATACCTCTTTTGACTTGACATCGTCATAGTCGTGGGCCGAAAGATTTCGGTCGCTGATCATGTTGAGCCAAGCAGGATCATTGATGAGGTTCAAACGAAGAGCTTTTCTGTAAGAATCACGAGACCCGGCTATCTCGGTCTCTCCTTGATAATAAAGGTAATCTTTCAGAAGATTCCAAGACAATTCCTGAGTGAACTCAAACCTTTTTATAAGAGCTTCATTTGCAATCTCCTGTTGTAGGCCGGTCTCTTCATTAGAAAACAGACCACTGCTATTCGGTTCTATAAACACTTTCACGAGTTGGTCAAGACGACTGAAGGCTCTTGAGTAAGAGTCTAATCGTTGCAGGAATCTTGTAGCAGGTCTGGAAGGCATTGTTAAAAGATAATTTAATGATTAATATGCAAGAAGCACACCGGAAATCTGAAAAGCCACAATCTGAAATATTCACAATCTGAAATATTCGTCTATTTCAAATTTAATACCATCGGATATCCTAAGGCCCCACTGCTTCTTGTCAATGCAAAAATAATGAAAAATAAACTAATCCCCAACTTATTCAACCCATAAGCTAATTTTTATGACAATTTCCTGCAATCGAACCAGAATGCCACTCAATTTCAAAACACCTTTTCATACTACTCAAGAAATTCTGACCGAACATTTTGTTTTGGATAGTGAGTAATAAAATATTATTTTTGCAAAAGAAAATTGCCATGCGATGAATCAGGATTTAATTAAGACTTTGAGGGATTTTTTAGCTACTCAGCCGGTAGAGACGGCTTGGTTGTTTGGTTCATATGCCCGAGGAGAGGAACAACCTGACAGTGATGTGGATTTATTAGTAGC
>CAZUNU010000159.1:5767-6997 GCA_964622105.1 uncultured Sangeribacter sp.
AGGCCGAAATGCCAGAGAGGCACTATGTTGCGGTAGCCGAATTCGATATCATCTCGCACTACAATGCCATTCGGATCACCTTCGAGTTGCTTGCTTCCTTTCTTCGCACCTCCGACTTCAAAGATATGATCAGAAATGCGAAAATCAGTAATCTTCGAGGCAACTACATCGTTATTGACACGCATCTGATTATAGAAGAAGGTTTCACGAAGACTGCCTTGATTTACGTTACGGCCCTGGAGAGCATACATCAGATTAGGGTTATCCAGAAAAATCTTCTCCACTTTACCCAACCCTCTCAGTCCACCGGTTTCATCTCGTAGCTGACCGATCATGCCTGCTTTCTCAAGATACACAAGATAGTTAGGAAGATCATTTTTGCTTACACTCAATTCAACAGTTAGATTCCCCATATTAGGCTTATACGGAGCGCTTGCGGAAAGAATGGCAAGCAGACGTGCCAGTTTCCTGGATGTTGACACATTCATGCCCGCATACTGAGGTATATCCACCTCCAGTGTTTGGGTCATAACCTGCTGAAGCCGCAATCCGTACCCAGGCTGAGAATAGAATGGATAATATCCCTTTTCCAGATATTCGCGAAAATATGGCAAAGGATGAAAATCAAGGGGCGCCTCCACCTTATGTTCCAGAATTTCATTGAGAGAATATACCGGCAACTCTATGTCTTTCGATATTTTAAGATATTCGCGGAAAGAGAGTCCCTGCATGGAGAAAATCAATGCTCTCCTGCTTAAATCTGCAGAGCCCTGATGTATGTCGAGCACTGAACTTCCGGTAAAAATAACTTGAAGATCAGGATGCGTATCATAAATCTGTTTTAATTCGCGTGACCATCCTTTATATTTATGCACTTCATCAATGATGAGATGTTTTCCGTTTTCTTTCACCCACTCATCGCTAAGTTCTATTAAAGAATGGTTATAGAAATAGGAATTATCGGCCGAGACGTATAGCCAACGATCCTTGTCAGGTTGGAGGAGAATATGTTGCTTCACCATGGTTGACTTTCCGACTCCACGTGGCCCTACAAGACCAATCATACGATCGTCCCATAAAATTCTGTCGTACATATAGCGACGGAAAGCAGTAGGAGTCCTCCGCAATTCCTCATTCATATAGGTGATTATGTTGAAATCCGTCATCGTCAATTATGCTTTCTTGAATTATACCCATGGAGAGTCATGCAAGTTAGCTTATGCAACTTTC
>CAZUNU010000160.1:0-6951 GCA_964622105.1 uncultured Sangeribacter sp.
GATAATCACATCAACCACCCAATAAAATTGTCATGTACTGTAGCCTTTGGCATGTATAGATATTATTAGGTATTCAATACTACATCGCAAAGCGATGTCCCTACATTTCATCCTATTACCTATTCTGACACACCCTCTAAATAAAAGACGACGGGATGTGTCATGACACATCCCGTCGTCTTTTATTTAAGCAGTTGAAACTGGCTTAGTGATCAGTAGCACTTGGAGAAATCTACATTGCGCATGTCACCGGAGGTGAGGAACTCATTGTGGAATGAGAGTGACGCACGCAGAGAGTGAGGAGTCTGGCCACCTGTAGGACCACCCATATGGAGGTAATCGGTAAGCAGCTCGCGATACATCGGATTTGCACAATTCTTGATGATCTCTTCTGCACGCTGGATAGGATCTTTGCCACGAAGATCGGCAATGCCCTGGTCAGTAACGATGATGTCAACAGAGTGTTCTGAATGGTCGAGGTGAGAAACCATGGGCACGATGTTGGAAATCTTACCCTCTTTTGTGATAGAGGGACAAGAGAAGATCGATACGTAGGCGTTGCGGGTGAAGTCGCCTGAACCGCCGATGCCGTTCATCATCTTTGTGCCTGTCACGTGAGTAGAGTTGACATTACCGAAGATATCTACCTCAAGCGCTGTGTTCATGGCGATTACACCGAGACGACGGATAACCTCAGGGTTGTTGGAAATCTCAACCGGACGGATCACAACTTTCTCCTTGAAGAAGTCGATATTGTTGATCACTTCTTCCTCAACCTCATTCGAGAGTGTGAGCGAGCTTGTGGAACCGTATTTGCAACGGCCTGTCTTCATGAGTTCGATCACTGCATCCTGAATCACCTCAGTATACATTGCGAAAGGAGGAATCTCCTTTGCATCTGCCAGACCATAAAGCACAGCATTAGCCACATTGCCTACGCCACTCTGGATGGGGAGGAAAGTAGACGGGATACGCCCTGCATGCATCTCGTCGATGAGGAATTTGCAGACGTTTGCTCCGATCTTATTGGTGGTCTCATCAGGGTTGGTGAAAGGCTTCACGCCATCAAGATAATCACTCATCACCACGCCTACGATCTTTTCCGGATCAAGTTTGAGCACAGGTGAACCGATATGGTCAGAGGGCTTAAAGATAGGAATTACGTCGCGGTTAGGAGGATCAAGAGGAAGGTAAATATCGTGGAGACCAAGAAGATTATGGCGGAACTTCTCGTTGAGCTCAAGAATGATCTTCTTGGCATATTTTGCATAAGTGGGCACATTTCCTACACCCATGCCAACAACGGCAGTACCATCGTCTTTGATGTCGCTCACCTCGATGATTGCGTAATCAAGTTCTCCATAGAAACCATAACGGAATTTCTGGGCGAGCTCGGAAAGGTGAAGGTCAAAGAAATGACAATCGTGTGCATTGATACGCTTGCGAAGGTCAGGGAGATTCTGATAGGGTGTGCGGATTCCTATTGCGTTGGCGCGAGCGAGCACACCATCACAGCGGTCGCTGGTGGAAGCGCCTGAGAAAATGTTGATCTTGAAAGGCTTGCCTTCAGCGTGAAGACGTTCTGCCTTTTCGGCGATAGCGCCTGGAACTACCTTGGGAGCACCGGGGGCGGTGAA
Organism: uncultured Sangeribacter sp.; assembly: GCA_964622105.1. Classification (GTDB taxonomy): domain Bacteria; phylum Bacteroidota; class Bacteroidia; order Bacteroidales; family Muribaculaceae; genus Lepagella. The sequence continues at coordinate 1,638 of CAZUNU010000160.1, forward strand.
GCCGGAGAGGCCTACATTGTCGCCATTGTGGAAAAGATCGGCTGCCTCCTGGGGTGTCAATATTGGAAATCTCATTGCAATTATGGGTTAGTTGATTGATTTGTCTTTATAGTCCATACCGGAGCGGCGTGGTCTGCAAAAACCTATTGTCGGTATAAAGAGTCTTTGCACTGCGAAATTAGCAAATTTCTACCATACACACAAATAATCTTCATGTTTTCAGAAAATAAGAACAATTTTTGGGTAGCTGAGGGCACAATAAATTTACTTTCAATAGCGTACCCTTGTACACTGATATTGTCAGATCGTCTTATCCGATTCTATAAATGCATTGAAGAATGATTTTTAATTGAGCAATTATTAGAAATGAATTGTTATAAAAGTTAAAAGTGACTATATACTTAGTCTCGTTTGCTTTCCATTTAAAAGAAATTACTATGTCTGCGACTCCTTCAAATAATCAAGAGAATAAAAATTCCACTCAGCCTGAGGCAACTTCAGGAAATACCACTCATGCGGTTGAATCAACAGATCAAAGCGAGGGGAAGGCACTTCATGAAGCTTTCGAGGATGGCTGGAACCTGATTAAGAAATATATCGGCACCGGGTTGCGTTATATTGTGCCGATAGGAATTTCTGTGGGATTGATTCTCTGGCTCTTCAAAAAGGTGAATTTCCATGAGGTTATGACAACTATCAAGGAGGGATGCGATTTCTTCTGGATCGGAGTCATGATGATCATCACCATGGTGTCGCATATGATTCGTGGTGTGAGATGGGGCATGCAGCTTAGGGCGGCAGGAGTGAAGAGAATGCCGGTGGTCTGCGAATGGGTTACTATCTGGGGTGCATATGCACTTAATCTTGTGTTTCCTCAACTTGGAGAAGCCTGGCGATGCGTGTTTGTAAGCAGGAGGGAGAAAGCACCACTTTCAACAGTGATAGGTACTGATGTAGGCGACCGTGGATCCGATCTTGTGGTTGTGGTCTTATTGTTGCTGCTTGCTCTTATTGTGGCGCATCCGGAAATAGAGGCTTTCATTACGAAGTATGCATTCGGTGAAAAATTAGATGAATTCTCTAAATCCCCGTGGTTGTGGATTTGCTTTGGCGGTGTGATCGGTGGATTGTGGGTAACCTGTCATTATTTCAAGGAATACAAGTGGGTACAGAAACTTGATCAAAACCTGCATAATATTTGGGATGGTTTCAAGGTGATCTTTACTATGAAAAAATGGTGGCTCTATCTGATCCTTACCGTCGGAATCTGGACATGTTATTTCTTTGAGACATATGTATGTTTCCTTGCCTTCCCCTTTACGAGGCATCTGATAGAGGAACCCGGTATGACGCTTGGATTCCTTCCGGGACTGGTAGTGTTTGTTTTCGGTTCATGTTCAATGGCTATACCGTCAAATGGCGGCCTGGGTCCCTGGAACCTTGCCGTTATGTTTGCCTTGTCACTTTTCGGAATCAGTAATACAGAAGGCACGGCGTTCTCCTTGGTAATGTGGAGTTTTCAGGCTATGATGCTGATCGCTCTCGGTTTATTCGCAGCAGGATATATAGCCGTAACCGGACGCAAACAAGATTCAGCCTCTATAGTTACGACGAAGTGAAATTTTATTTGGTGCGTGTAGCTAAGCTTGATAGATAATATTTGGTAACCGGAGGTATATAAATTAAGGGTAATCTACGTTATTTAATTAGGAATTTTAGTGATTCTCAGTTATTTCTTTGAAATTGCTTTGTTAAAATTTCTAATTTATTAATGAAGAGATTGACAATATTTTTCTTATCACTGGCGCTCTGTTGTTCAGTCTGGTGTTTTGGGGCATGTGAATCAAAAGGTACAGGGGTAGACGAGAAGCCTGTTCAGGAGATTGAGTATGTACCTGAAGCCGTAGATTATACAGATCCTAAGATGTGGGTTACATATTCTGATGATGCGGATGGTGATGGCGCAGACGTGTTTTATATACCCTCAACATGGGAATTTGACTATTTGTCTCCGGATGGGAGAGTATCTCATTATGCCGACCCCTCAATTGCTCAGCATAGAGAGGACATGAAGATTGAGATTGACGGGGTAGCGGAGTATATGTCGCCGGGTAACCGTTTCTATTCACCATTTTATCGCCATATCACCCTTGACAGCTGGGCTACCCTCAATGAGGACACGATTAACCGTCGATATAGAGATGTGGCTTTTGTAGATGTTAAGAATGCTTTCGAGCATTTTGTGGCTCATAGAGATCATGAGCGGCCTTTTATATTGGCAGGTTTCAGTCAAGGTGGCAAGTCAGTGGTAGAACTTTTAAAGGTACTACCTGAAGATTTGAGACAAAAGATGGTGGCTGCATACGTTTTAGGATATAAGGTTACTCCGCAAGATATTTTATCGGCACCTTGGATAAAGGGGGCCGAGGGACCGGATGACACCGGTGTGGTGATAAGTTATAATTCTGTCTCAGCAGTAGAATATATAAAGCCGGTTGTATCTGCTCCCACTGTAATGTGCATAAATCCAGTAAATTGGACAACTGGCAACACCCCGGCAGTTTTGGATGACACTATCACAGTTACGCTTTCCCAACCACATAAGGTTCTCATTGTTGAGGGTTATGACGGGAGTGCGTTGCCAAATATTCTCGACATCCTGAACGTAGGTGATTACCATGGAGCTGAGCCTTGGCTTTACAGTAAATGTCTGGGAGAAAATTTCAAAACCCGGATCAAGGCATATAAACAACACGGTGATTTTTGAAAAAATACCACAGAATTGATAAATAGAAAAAAAGACGCGGAAGGCATTGTGCTTTTGACTTCCGCGTCTTGTTTAATATATTTTATTTAAGACTTCCTTGACTTGTTTATTTTGGAGTGTTCAGATGCGTATTGATGATGCTAACGGGTGGTTTTGCTGAGCCAGCCTACAATCCAGAGGAGGAAAATAGCACCTACAACTGATGTGATTAGGTTGCCGATAATGCTTGAAGTATGGATGCCAAGCAGACTGAAAAGCCAACCGCCTAACACTCCTCCGATAATACCAACAACAAGATTAACAATCCAGCCGAAGCCACCGCCACGCATAAGTTTGCCGGCTACAGCTCCCGACACTATACCAATAAGAATGTACCAGATAAAACTCATAATCAATATGTTTAATAGTTACTTTTTTATTTTAATTTCGTAGAGTCGTGTCCCTTTTAGAGGTGAAGGTCAGTCTTTTGTTAGATAAAGAAATAAGTAGCTTTTTAAAAAAGAATAACCATACCTATTGGAAGAAGAATAGACTCATAATGTATTTTAGAAACAAGGAGATTATCCGGTTGGTTCAACATCCAATGCCAACATCTATTCATCGGTCTGCATGCCTGCTCATCTACTCATAAGTCTGGCCCACGGTTATCTACTCGCCAGTTCTTCACTCAACTCATCTACTTTCTTGCCTTCATCGAGCGATGCGGTATAAGATTTAAGTATATGAAACTTAATTTCGGGATGTAGATTCAGGGCGTCAGTAAGGGTAGTGGCTACACAGACATCTCCTGCCAAGCCACAGATGTCGATTTCCCCAATCCTTTCATTTCTGATAATATCATACATGGCGTGTCTTCCATTTTCAGAGCCAAAAATGGAATATTCGTCATGATTACTGTTTTCGCCTTTATAAAGAAAAGTAACCTTATCTGAATGCCTTTCCAAAGCTTCCATTAACGAAGGCCATACAGCAGCGCCAACAGATGATTCGACACAGTGTGCAGGCCATAAACCTCCAAAATCTTTGAACGAAGAGTGGCGGATATTATGACGGTCGCACGTAACGACTATACATTTATAATGATCGCCATGACTGTTAACATAATCAGCCAAATCGTCCATAGCTTTTACCGCTCCCGACACCGGTAGCGAGCCATTGATAAAGTCGATCTGAGGATCAACAATCAGGAGCATCCATGATTGTCGGTTAAAGTGAGACATGCTTTACAAAATTAAGGTTAAGAACAAAGTTGTTAGTTTCCTCATGGTTAATATTTATGCATATAACGTAAGAGCCCGATCAAAAATTGCTATACCAGTTTACTTATTGCTTCAAATCTAAGAGGAGGAAGTTTTTTGGAAATTATTGAAAATTTTCGATGGAAGATTTGGCAATTTGGAGGAATTGAATTACTTTTGCGCCAAACAAAACATACTACGGGGTGCTGAACCGGAAGGGTCGGCTGAGATTATACCCATTGAACGTGGGCAGGTAATGCTGCCGATCGGATTACAGCCGGAAGGCTGGTGTGTCGTTCGTTGTGGAGTATCATATCTTTTCCCCACATCGAGCGATTTTTTATGCAAAAACTTAAGACAGTACTATCTATCGCCGGTTCCGATTCCATCGGAGGAGCGGGGATACAGGCCGACATTCGCACCGGCTCTTCGCTCGGTGTGCATGTCATGACCGTGATTACCGCTGTTACCGCTCAGAATTCGAAGGAGGTCAGAAGTTTTGAAGTTGTGTCTCCTGATATGCTTCGACTTCAACTTGATGCGGTTTTGGACGACGTAGTGCCCGATGCCGCGAAAATCGGCATGATTCCATCAGCAGAACATGTGGAAATAATTGCAGAATATATCCAGCGGTTCCACTTAAAAAATATCGTCTTGGACCCTGTATTGGCTTCTTCTTCCGGTACAGAGTTAAATGGCTCTTCTACCTTGGACACCCTTATAGAGAACCTGATGCCTTTGGTTACTCTGATCACTCCGAATATTCCGGAAGCTGAAAGAATCTTACGGACAAATATTACCGATCAAACCGAAAGAAAAGACGCATGCCGAAAGCTTCTGGCTGACATAAACTGTAAGGCCGTACTCTTGAAGTCCGGTCATGCACATGGCAATACATTGACCGACATTTTAGCGCTCTCAAGTGATGGAATAATGGAATATGAATTTACTCATCCTCGGATTGACACCATCAACACTCATGGCACCGGTTGCACCTTATCAACAGCCATAGCTTCCTTTCTTGCGCGGGGTGATGATCTGGTAACAGCAGTGGGTAGAGGAATAGAGTATCTTCAATATGCTCTTGAAGCGGGCAGAGACTATTCTTTCGGAAAGCTGAACGGCCACGGCCCTGTAAATCATTTCTTCAATCATCTAAACCTAAGCATATGAAAATCAAATTGAACTCGAAGTCATTGGAAATTCCTGAAAACAGCACAATTTCCACCTTGAAAGAGCAACTCGGAAACAATACGGGCACCTCTGCGTTTGCCGTGAATGGGAAAATAGTGAGAGGTTCGGAACATTC
>CAZUNU010000161.1:0-6909 GCA_964622105.1 uncultured Sangeribacter sp.
AAGAGCCCCGACTACATCTACTCAGCTGCCTCTGCTCCTTCCGTACGTCTGTTGCTCACCAACGACAAACTGGCTGCCGACATCTCACGCAACTTCAACAACACAAGCTGGGATGAGTATCCTCTCACAGCCGACAAATACATCGACTGGCTCGCTTCTCTTCCCGAGCAGGAGCAGGTAGTCAACCTCTACCTCAGCATGGATACATTCGGCTCCTTCCTCCCCGCCAACACCGGTATCTTCGACTTCATGAAGGCACTCCCCCGTTTCGGCAAAGAGAAAGGCGTGCAGTTCACCACTCCTTCCGACGTTGTTGCCAAACTGAAACCGGTTGACATGCTGGCTGTTCCGTTCCCCATCTCTGATGTGGATGAGGCTCGCGACGTTTCAGCATGGAAAGGTAATGAGCTCCAGAATGAGGCACTCGGCAAACTCTATGCTGTAGCTGAACGCGTTAATCTCTGTCAGGACCGCCGTCTGAAGAAAGACTGGGAGTACCTGCAGAGCAGCGATCACTTCTTCTACATGAGCACTAAGAATATGGCCGATGGTGCAAGCCACGCCGCATTCAGCCCATATGACTCACCCTTCTCCGCATTCACCAACTACATGAATGTGCTCGCCGACTTCCTCGTGAGAGTTCAGGAGCAGTATCCGGAGGAGATCGACAACGAGGAGCTCAACTCACTCCTTCTCACCATCAGCAACCAGGCTCAGGAGATCAACGAGCTTAACAAGGAAGTGAAGAACCTCCGCAACAATATCCTCAATGCCGACGATTCCACCAACAAGCCAAAAGCCGAGTTGGTAGAGATGCCGAAAGCAGAGGAGGTAGAGGTGTTGGAGAAAGCCGATGTAGAGTCGCCCGCAAAAGCAGAAGCTGATGCTGAAGCCGCTCCGAAGAAGCGCACGCGCAAGGCAGCAGCTCCTAAAGCAGAAAAAGCAGCCCCCAAAGCCAAAGAGAGCAAAGCCGCTCCCAAAGCAAAACCCGGTCGCAAAGCAAAGAAATAACCTCTGCTTAAGTAACCCGAATTCCCTAATGAAAAAATGCTATAGCTTAAGTCAGACAAATTTCTCTACTTAAGTCCTAACGAATGAAGAGGTTGAGATGACAGCTGTCATCTCAACCTCTTCATTCGTTTATCCCTTACATCCAAGATAATTCAACCAACACAATATTCCAGGTTATCTATGGAAGCCTTTAAAGGAGTATATGATGATATAGGCGTACCGGAATAATGATCGTTAATTGTTCCAGACTTTTTCGAAATCCTCTTTGGTGATGAACTCATAATACTTCCAGTTGGTCTGCCAGAACTCACGGGTATCAAGATGCCAGTCATCATAAGACGGATGTTCCTTTGAAAGCCTTATGAATTTCCCGTTATGCTCTATCACCTCCTGCACCACATATTCCCCCAAATAATGCCGCCATATTTTGATTCCATCCTCCTCCACCATGGTGTAACTATCAACATCCGGCAAAGGAATCCGCTTCTTATACTTGTATATCAAGTCATTACCCGTCATATAACCTAACCGAATCCTTTGATTAATAGCTTGATAGGGATAGATTCCACAAAGTTCAACATAGGGATATACTTTCTTAGGTAGTTTCCCTACAAATTTTCTCTTCTGATTAACTTTCCACATGTCCCAATTTTTATCGGGATCTATATCAATTATCTCATGAGTTCTCTCATTGTATTTGGTATCAAATGTACAAATAAACCAAACATTCTCTAATCCCGAAAGTCCTAGAGTGTTAGATTTACCGACCTTCTCCCATACTCCATCAGCAATACCAGCACGAAGAATGGTATGCATATAGAAATCTACCTCATCCCTAACGACCTCTTCCAAATTAACTTCCTCATGTATCGGATAACGTTTTTTGAAAACTCGTATTACCGAACTATTTAATTGAGTAAGATCATTGCAAATATACTGAAAATAGACTTTCCATTTATCGTCTATCTTCGTACAAAAAATATCACCTATCCTTGTAATTATTCTTTTCGCCATCCTATCAATTTTATATAATTAACTCCTGATGTTTCTTGCTATAAAAGTTTGCAATGTAAATAGTTTATATTTGGTCAAAATTAATATATTATATTTATATTTCCAAGATTTGAATTTACTAATTTGGATCTAAAAATTAGAAGACCCTCGCAGCTTTGCTCGCGAGGGTCTCCACTTATTTTTTACAAAATATCCTTAATGTATTAAATAAATATATATTGAGGAGATAAAGGATTTGTTTTAGCCGAATTTGGAGATTTTGCGGAGCATCGGCTCATTGAGGATCTTGATGCGGCGACCGTCTACGAGAATCAATTTCTCAGTCATGAATGTGGTGAGGGTACGGATGGCGTTGGAGGTTGTCATATTGGAGAGGTTGGCGAGATCCTCACGGCTCATATAAATCTTGAGGGTGGCGTCATCATCTTCAAGACCATAATTGTCGGCAAGAAGGAGAAGAGCCTCAGCCAGACGTCCACGGATATGCTTCTGCGTAAGGTTGACAATCTTGGTGTCGGAGCCACCTAAATTGCGCGACAGCTCATGAATGAAAAACATGGCCAGATCATTGTTGCGGTGAACCAATTCATCTACAATCTTCATTGAAAGGCAACCTAAGACAGAGGTCTCAAAAGCAGCACATGACGAAACATAATTCTCGTTGGCGAAATATGCCCTGTAACCGAAATACTGTACTGGTCGATAGAGCCGAAGAATCTGGACTCGGTCGCCCACGCCGCTCTTATACATCTTCACCTTTCCTTTCAGTAGAATCCATAGATTTTCCGGTTCCTCATGTTCTGCATAGATAATCTGCCCCTTCTTATAATGGAGAATGCTGAAGTTGTCAGTCACAATTCTCTTGTCTTCAGGCGACAGTGCGTTCCATAGGTCGGAAAGATCTTCGCTTATAATATGTTCGAGAGTACTCTTCTTAATCATGCCGGTCCCAAAAAGTGATTATGGTCTGTAGAGTCACTTTTCATCCCTTGCAGTGGGCGTCATCCATGTTTCATCATTGCCGTGACAAGGAAATTGAAAAGTGAAAATATTTGATTTTATGTTTCAAAACACAAATTTATAACATTTTTTTGTAACACAGAAAATTTAGTACTCCTTTTTTTCAATACCTCCAAAATCTTTTCAATCATACCGGCATTGCGAGGCAACTCATTATCGCCAACACCTGCTATAACTTTTTATACTTCTGCGAGATTACGTATGAATTCTTCTGACTATTCTCTTGATAAATTGATATTTACCTCTATGAAACCAAATAAAGAACCGTCTTCATGGCTCATCTTTAATATATATGGTTATTCCTAACCTTCTTCAATTGGTTAAATATTCAACGGTGAGAATCTAATTTTGACGTCATTTGAACCTATCTTAATATTATGATTCAAAATAACTTACCTTAACTTTAATTTACCCAAAATTAACTTAATCCCAAAAGATATTTATTTAATTTTGCAAAAGTAAGTTTCAAAAATTAGTGTACACTAATTTTTAATGTTACTTACATAAAACGGACATCTCTAAGTTTTCTGTATAGAAGCCCTAAACTAAACATGAGCCAACACTTTTCATAAAAATCGTTAACTTAGTCCCATGTATATGACTCGAAAAATCCTCCTTTTTCTGACTCTTTGTATCAGTGGTTTATTTACAGTGTCAGCCCAAAACAACGAATCAGCAGTCATCAAACCCCTCACAGTTTCAATCGACGACTATATGCCTATTCTTGAGGCGGCCGGATATAGCGTTTTCCCGTTCGATATTTCCTCTCTTAATGATGGAAAATACATGATCTCTTTCATTGCCAAGGAATACATAGACGGAAAAGAGACTATCGATGATATCTTCTTAGGTTATGCAACTTACCCTAACATGCATCTGCTCAGTGATTTCCCTGAAGATAGCCTTAAGGATATAAATCCCGAAGAAATTGAGGACCCGGAAAAAGGGATTTACACCATGGCCAAGAAGTTGACGATAGGCTTCTCGCCGGTGGTCAATGATTCAATCCGCCCTATGATATTGAAAATAGACGGAATTACAACGAGCAATTTTGAATTGGGGATGAAGCCGATATTTACCCATAACGACACCGTCAACGGACAGAAATCTTATATGTATGTGTTGCGTCCTTTCAAGCTGCCTTCTGTCTCTACATCTGCTGCAAACGCAGGCGAAACCAACGGTAAATCAGCTCAATTTAAGGATGGTGAATTCATTCCTCTCGTGCTCTTTGGCTCAGGCTGGTATGATCCCCAATTTGATATTCATAGATTCTGCGGTGAAAGAGAGATCGATCCGGATTTCTCTTCAAGGATACTCAAATATATACCCCACTACTACGTAATAGGTGTGAAGTTTACCCTAGAAAAACCACTCCAATAACAGTTACCGATTTCTGCGGAGAATTTTTCCGTTGGGTGTGCGTGCAAGTTTATCCACCCACTCTATCTCTTTGGGCATTTCAAACGGGAGCAACACCTCTCTGAGGTCATTTCGCAGTTCACCGGTCAATCGGCTTTCCAACTCAAGACTATTCTCAGAAGGATTATGAGCACGTTCAATCAACAGCACTACCCTCTCGCCCCATTTCTCGTCAGGGCGTGAAGTAATGAGGAAATCTCCACTACCAAATGGTAAAAGGCGGTTGACAACGACAGCTATGCGCCTCTCGATATCTTCCGGATTCACCTTCTTGCCCCCGGTTATGATCACGTTGTCATGACGACCCATAATCTTGAATCCACCGTCACCTGCCACCGTAGCAATGTCGTTTGTTACAATCCTTTCACCCGTATTATAAGTTATCACAAGGCATCCCCTTTCATCAAGAGAAACCGTAATGCCAGGCAATGGATAAAAGAGTGTGCTTTCGCCGTCAATCTTGCGCAAAGCTATATGAGATGCAGTTTCGGTCATGCCGTAGGTCTCATACGCATTTAATCCGCTTGCCACGATCTTCTCCTTGAGCGAAGGGTGAATAGCAGAGCCACCAACAATTACTGCTCCTATCTTCGGCATTTCGCTCAAATGCGTAACAATATGGAGCATCTGAGATGGCACCACTGCAAGCAGATCGATCACTTCATTGCTCCCTAATCCTGAAAGCGGGGTGTTGGAGGGTGTTTCCCAAGTAAATCTGCAACCGGCAAGTTCACTCCTCACCGCCATCATCTTGCCACCTATGAAATCAGCCGCCACACACGAATGTAGCCTGCTTTTATCTGAAATATGGAAAAAGAAGTTTGTACGCCTTGCTCCGGCGCATACAAACTCCTTCTTTAATTTTATAGTCTTCGGTTTTCCCGTGGAGCCGGAGGTATTAACGGTTATATACTCACTCTCTCCTCTCCATTCGTCAATAAAGTCATCGAATGTCATCACATATGCCATTTTAGATCATCAAACTGCGAGTAATCATATTTCTCTGAAGGATTACAGCGCAGTTTATCGCCTGTAAGATATACCGGCGTGACAAAGTTATCGGTAAACACTCCACCTGTGCCAAGACCTTGCGGACCCTCGGCGCCGATCGCAGCCGTCCATTGCGCTATGGCGTTGAGGCCGACATTGCTTTCAAGAGCGGATGTTACCCACCAGCCGATGCCTCGTTCTGAAGCGAGCGAGATCCATTGTTCCGCACCGGAAAAGCCGCCGCAGAGAGCCGGCTTCAGAATTATGTATTGCGGTTTTATCACGTCAAGCGTCTGCAGTCTTTCCTCCTCTGTGCCTTTGCCGATAAGCTCCTCATCAAGAGCTATAGGCAGTGGCGACACCTGACAGAGGAAAGCCATCAGCTCAGGATTCCCGGCCGGAATCGGCTGCTCGATTGAATGTACTCCCTGATCGGCGAGTTGCTTAAGCCGAGGCAAGGCATTCTCCATTGTGAAGCCGCCGTTGGCGTCTACCCTTATCATCAGTTGCTCCGGATTGAATTTTGATCGTATATAGGTGATCATCTCCAATTCCTTGCTCCAGTCTATCGCACCGATTTTCAACTTTATGCATCTGAATCCGGCATTGATTTTCTCTTCAATACGCTCGATCATCTTGTCGAAATCGCCCATCCACACGAGTCCGTTGATCTCAATCGACTGCTCTCCGGCAGTGAATAGCCCGGGGTAATAAAGTCCTTTGCAACCGTTTGAGAAGTCGAGGATAGCCTGCTCGAGACCGAATTGAATCGAAGAATGGCGTGTAAGGTCAGTAGCTTTCCCGATAGCTACATTAGCCAACACCTCGGTCAGTTTCCATACATAATTACCGTCGGCCTCGGGCGATAGACCGGGAAACACGGCAGCCTCCCCTATGCCGAAATGGCTCGGATCATTCTCATCAAACACTTTCACAAGAAAGGTAGGCTTCTCAGTCATCACACCGCGTGACGTTCCACCCGGCTCCTTAAAATGCAGCAGATACGGCGCAAAAGCAAATCTCATAACTCAATAATTAATGATAATTGACCCCGGTTATTAAACTCCGGCGCCTCCCAATAATTCTATGCAAATTTACCTTTTTCCTGCCAAAATCCTTCCATCTCCCTCAATTATTTTCTTTTCATGAAACATTGCAAACCAGTGCAATCTTGGAAAAACGGCAAAAACAGCCGTTTTTGGCTTGGAAAAACGGCAAAAACGGCCAATTTTGGTTTGGAAAAGCGGCATAATTGTTTTAACTTTGCGAAAAGAAACTACTAATTATGCCTCTATTCCGCTATTTGTCAGATTATTTGGTAAATTTTTACCACACTCAGTCTACCGCACTTCTTCTTACAGGTGCAAGACAGACGGGGAAAACCTTCGCTATCCGGGAACTTGGGAAACAATTCCAAGCGTTTGTAGAGATAAACTTTATAGAAAGCCCTGA
>CAZUNU010000162.1:0-6896 GCA_964622105.1 uncultured Sangeribacter sp.
TGATTTGATAATCATTATTCTTCTATCAATACTTCTGATAATAAGATTTATCAGTATCAAAATGGCATTTCATAGCGATTTTCAGCGCACAAAAACCGTATTTCCTGCCCGGGGGTGGAGAACTTTGAGCCGGTTTTATTTGCATTTTCGCAAAAAAGAGTATAAATTTGCAAGACAGCTACTTGCATCTATCGTTTGGAAGTTCGGTCAAATCTTATGTTGGTCTGGGCACATCTTTTGATGGCAAGGTAATGGGCGCATAGCTTGGCAAGAGTCTGAGAGTTCGGCAATAATCCGGTAGCATGATAATGATATGGATGAGGATATACGAGAAATTCTGACTGAATACATCAACATTCAGTCTGATTTCGGATTCAAGTATGTATTCGGCAATGAGAAGAACAAGGGTGCGCTGATACTGTTCCTGAACATCCTGTTCAAGGGGCAGCTGACAGTCACCGACGTTGTCTATCACGACAAGGAGATCCTGCCTGGTGTCAAGGACGGCAAGAGGATAGTGTATGACGTCTACTGCACCACCAGCAGTGAGCGTGCTCACTCGCCTTATTTCCCGGCAGCGCAGATCAAGGACAGGAAAGGGGAAGAGAAGACTGACCATCACTTCATACTGGAGATGCAGAACGCCTATGTTCCCCCATTCGAGGAACGCATCACCTACTATGCGTCGAAAGCCATAGCGGGACAGGGAAAAGCCGGCTGGGATTACGAGCTTGAGCCGGTGTTTGTGGTTGCCATCACGGATTTCAACATGAGTCATCTCACGCCGAAGCTTCTTCATGACGTCGTGCTGATGGACCGTGACGACAAGCATCCGCTGACCGACAAGCTGCACCTGTTGCTCTGTTCGCTGAGGGAGGTTCCGCGGAGGTGGGAAGAGTGCAGGAGTGAGCTTGAACAGGTGTTGTATCTGATAAAAAACATGGAGCATATGAATAATACATCGTTGGCATACAGGGAGGGGAATTTCAAGGAAATATTCGATGCGGCGCGCAGCAGCCGTCTCAACAAGGACGACATCATCCCCTACAGGCAATCGCTGGAGTATCTTCGCGACCAACAGCGCGCCATAGAATATGCAAAGGAGGAAAATTTCGAAAAAGGCATGGCTAAAGGCATGGCAAAAGGCATGGCGCAAGGCCATGAAAAGGCACAGCTTGAAATGGCACGTAAACTGAAACACATGCATATGTCCGATAAGGATATCATGCAGGTCACAGGGCTTTCAAAGGAGCAGATCAGTAGCCTCTAAGCCTATATCTTAAACAAATTTTTTAAGAAATGCAACAGGGGACGCACCGGTCGGTGCGCCCCCTGTTTGGGAATGGTGAGTTATGATTTTTTAGTCTTTAGTGGATCTCTGAGTCAGTGGCGAAATTACTTGTTACCGCCGGGGAGATCGGCACGTGAAGCGAGCTTGTTGTAGTTGAACTCAGCCTTCGGCACCACGATCATCCAGCCATAATACTGGTCAGGAGTGAAGGTCTGTGCGAAGCTTGTGCCACGGTTGCCGGAGTTAGGATTGTTTTTCTCCCAAGCTACGCGTACGATAGGATCGTGCCAGCGCTTCATGTCAAACCAGTTGAAGCCTTCGCCCCATAGTTCGAAAGTACGATAGTCTTTGATCTCCTGAAGAAGAGCCTCGCCGGTAGCTGTACAAGTGTAGTTCGGGTCGCGGACATCCTTATTGAGTTCCTCCATGATGCTGCGGGCAGTTGCCTCGTCGCCATTGCGGAAAGCGGCCTCAGCCTCTGTGTAACCCATCTCGGAAGCACGCATGTACGGCCACTGGTTCATACCGTAGATCTGGTTACCCCAGAACTTGAACTGTGTTCCGAACTCAATCTCAGATTTGGAGCTCTGGTAAGGAGGGGTAGTACCAGAAAGGAAACCATTGATTGCATTCTGACGAGCATATTCCTGCTTGCCATAGGCAATGACAAACTTGTTCATGTTGGTGTTGGTGCTGTTGACCTGGATACGGAAGCCGTTGGTATAGATCTTACTCTCATCCCAGAAATCATCTTTGGTCACACCGTATTGGTCAGCGAGATCCTGATTCAACTCGATGAACTCGGGAGTAAGATAAAGTTTCTTACGCACATCGGTGATTGGGAATTTCTTGTAGAGCATATAGTCGATAGAGTTGACTGTATAGCCCCAGCTCTCCTGATAACGGCCGTTGCAAGCGTTATATGCGCCTGTGGCGTAATAGTAGATTGACTGTGCGGGAGCCTCATACATCGTAGCCCACATGTACTCGTCATTGGCAGTAACGAAACCTGAGTTGTACTGATCGGCAGTCATAATAGGATAACCCTGGCGTGCTTCCCTTGCCATCTTCTGAGCCAGTGCGTAGTCATGCTTGATCATTGCTGCACGGGCAAAGAGGCCACGGGCTACAGAGCCGTCGGGCTCCCAGATGAAGTCGCGCTTCCAGCCGCAGTTGTCAAAGAGCTTGATGGCATTCTCGAGGTCGTCATAGATAATGTCAAGCGCCTCAGCCATTGTGCCGAAAGGCTTCTCTTCGGTGGTGCCGCTGGTGCGGATGATAAGACACTTCACATCGCCGTTGTTGGCGTTCTCCCAGTTGGGGGCATAACACTGCACGAGGCGGATGTAGCAGTGGGCTCTCATTGTGAGGGCCACAGCCTTGATAAAGTCTCTCTCTCCGTCATATGGCTCGAGGTTGTCGATATTGTCGAGCATGGTGTTGGCCCAGCTGAGCACGTTGTAAGCGTAATACCACATCTGCTGAGCGCCCCAATATGTCTCGTCGCGGAGCTGAGCCCAGGTAGTGTAAGAATTGCCTGTGCCATGGCCGCAGAAGTAGTTTGAGAGGAAACTGTTGCCGAATACCTCACCGTAGTAGATCATCATCCAGGGCTCGCCGTTTGTGGAGAGGAGGTTATGTCCTGAGAACTGGCGGTACATGCCCTGGCAGAGACCGGTCTTGGCAGCACGTGCACCCTCGATAGTGCCGCCGATATCAGCCGCACTGGTCGATGTGATAGGTGCTGTCTCCAGATAGTCTTCGGAGCAGGAGGTGAGCATGGGTGATGCGACCGCGGCCACCATCAATGCTGCTATGCCTTTAATAAATATATTCTTTTTCATTGTGTCTTCAGTTGTTAAATGTTAGAAACGGGCTGTCAACTGGAAATTGAAAACTCGTGATACCACGAAGTAGTTTCCTTGGCCACCGCTATAGTTGTATGCCGGGTTGATACCTTTGCGCTCTGTGCAGGTGAAGAGGTTCTCTACATTGAATCCGAGGTTCAGAGAAGAGAGCTTCAGCGGTTTGGTCACAACTTTCGGGAAATCATAACCGATTGCAAGGTTCTTGAACTGCAGGTAGCTTGCATTTGTCAGCCAGCGTGAAGAAGTGGCGTTATCGTATGTAGAATACTGTGAGTTGACCTCAGGATTGATGCTCTTGCTGATGCGCTTTGAAGCATTGTCCATGTCAAGGTTTGCCGGTGCAGCAGTCCAGGAGTTGAGAAGGTCTTTGTGGTATGCGCTGGTCTTACCTTCGCCGTAAGACATAAGGCCGGAGTAGGTGCTGTCGAGCAACTTGCCGCCAATGCTATAGGTGAAGAGGGCGCTCAATGTGATGCCCTTCCAAGAGAGGTTGGTGCCGAATGAGCCGAACATTGTCGGGAGAGAAGTGCCCTGGAGATGATTTGAGGCGTAAGCCACCTGGTTGGTATAGTGCTTGTCGCCGATCTTCACATAAGCATGTTTCTCTTCTGCAGCTGCGATATTCTTGTCCCAGAGATCCTGGCTGAACTCCATGACGCCTGTCTCGGGATTCTCGGCAAGGAACTCACGTCCGCTCGGGTTGATCTCATAAAGCGCGCGGCCTGTTGCCATGTCGACACCGGCATAGGTGGGCATGTACCATTCGTAACGGGTCTTACCCTGGATGAGGGCGTGATTGGTTGTCCACTTGTCGCCATCAGGAATGTAGACGAGTTTGTTCTTGATGATGGAGGCGTCAGCATTCAGGCTCCACTTCCAGTCTCTTGTGCGGATCACGTCGCCACGGAGAGAGATTTCCCAACCGATGTTGCGCATGGTTCCGATGTTGGTGAGGATAGTCCACTGTGAACCAGACCAAGTACCGCCGGAAGAGGCAGGCTGCTGGAGGTTGTAGAGAAGGTCAACGTTCTTCTTCACGAAGAAACCGACGCTGAAGTTGAGACGGTCGTTGAGAAGAGCACCTTCAAGAGCGATATCAAGAGTGCGAACATCCTCCCATTTAGCCTTGTCTGCACCAATCTGAGAGGGCGACATCACGAGCTGGCTGTCTACGCGGGCTGCACGCTGTGCGTAGAGCGACCAGTAAGCGTAAGAACTTGCAGCGGCGTCAGAACCGGCAGTACCGTAAGAAGCACGGAGCTTCAGATAATTGATCCAGTCTACGTCCTGGAGGAATTTCTCCTTTGAGAGGATCCAGCTTGCACCAAGGCTCCAGAATGTACCCCAACGCTCACTCTTTGAGAATCTGGAAGTACCGTCGCGACGGAGAGAAGCCTCAGCGAAGTATTTCTGATCAAGATTCCAGCGTACGCGGCCCAGATAAGATTCAGTCGTACGCTTGATGTGATATGCCGAGAAGCTTTCGTTGTCGGAGAAGTTGGTGAGCTCATGTGCACCTGCGGAGAACACCATGTTCATGGCCTGAGTGTAGAAGTAACCGTAGTCATAAGAATAGTTCTCATGGTCGAGAAGCACGTCGATATGATGGTTGCCGAAATCATGATCCCATGTGAGGGTCTGCATGAAGTTGTAGGTGTTGGTGTAGTAGCTTGTCTCTTTCATACGTCCGAAACCTTTTGCAGAACCGATCCAGGGGTTGCCGAAGCTTTTGTATCTCTGGCGTGATTTGTACATGTCGCCACGCACTGAGAGCTCGAATCCGTAAGGAAGGATTGCAGTACCGGTGACAGAGAGGTCGCCTACAAGACGGTCATAGTTATTCTTGTTTGAACGCATCAGATATGCGATATTGCTCTCATAAACCGAGTTGTTGGAAGTGTTCCATTCCTTCTTGCCGTTCTCGTCATAAATCACTTCACCTGTCTTCACATCGTGGTTGTAGTACGGGAATACCGGAGCACGATATACGTAGTTGAAGGGGTTGTTGGTAGTGCCGAGGTTGTCGGAATCCACGTCATCGTCATCGGATTTCTGATATGAGAGGTTGGCGTTCACGCCAATACGGAAATAGCTGACCGGATTGGCCACGATATTGATACGGTTTGAGAAACGCTCGAAGTCGGTGTTAATGAGGTAACCCTGCGATTTGAGGTAGCCTGTTGATGCGAATACGCTGAACTTGTCCTGAGCAGCAGCGATCGACACGTTGTATTCCTGACGGTAGCCGTCTTGTGACATTGCATCCCACCAGTCGAGGTCATTATATCCGGAAAGAGGATTGAGCACAACCTTGCCTTCTGAATTGAAGATTTCATTAGCTTTTTTGTCACCATAGATGTTCCAGGCTGTCACATTCTCAAAGAAGTGTTCTATCTGGCTGTCTCTTACTTCCTGGAGGGAGAGCTTGTTGTCTTCAAGAGAATACTGGCCGTTGGTGATGGAGGTAAGCATTGTCTCCATCCATTTATTCGGGCCGAGAGTTTCATAGAAAGGAAGACCGCGCTGGTAAATACCCTGGTTAACTTTAAGGGTAACGTCTACTTTACCCTTGTTCTTGGCCTTGCGGGTGGTGATGAGGATCACACCGTTTGCACCTTTAGCACCGTAAAGCGCGCAGGAAGCTGCGTCCTTAAGCACTGACATCGACTCTACATCGTCAGGGTTGATGTCGGCGATTGAACCGTTGAAAATCACGCCGTCAACTACATAGAGAGGAGCGTTGGTACCGTTCACGGTGTTGATACCACGGATAAGGATTGAAGGAGAACCACCGGGGCCGGCAGCCGTTGTGCTTGATACCTGCACACCGGGAGTGAGACCCTCAAGGGCAGCTGTCACTGAGTTGACAGGACGGTTCTCGATCTCCTTGGCGCCTACTACAGCCACAGAACCTGTAAGAGATTCCTTGGTAGCCGTACCGTAAGCCACAACCACAACGTCGTCAAGGTTTTGCGCTGTGCTGGTCAAAGGCACGATCATGTTGTCTTTCAGAGTCACAACGCCTGTGGTGTAGCCCACATAGCTCACTCTGATCTGTTTTACGTTGGCCGGCACATTCAGCACGAACTTACCGTCGATATCTGTTGCCACGCCCTGTCCACCGCCTATCGGCGTGACAGTGGCACCGATCAGAGGCTCGTCGTTGGCGGCATCCACTACGGTGCCATGATATGTACGGTTCTGAGCCATCACGCCCAGCGTACTTGCCAACACTGCCATCAAAATGAAAAACAGTTTTCTCATCGAATCAATGTTATTTAGGTTAATAATGGGTTTTTTATCAGGTGATCCGGTCAAAGAATAGGAGCGACGTCACGGCTCAGAATGATTGACGAAGGAACCGGGGAAGTGGTAACCTTCTGATACATTTCTGAAAATAAGATTTATACGCAACTCGAATCAGTCACCGCAATTAAATTTCATCTCGATTTTTAACTTTGGTTTACAAATTTATAATATTATTTTTGTAAATAATGCGATATAATTATTAAAATTTGTTAAAATCTAAAATTTAACATTTCATTCTGTTAAAGAAGCTGAAGACTTGCAGTGTATGGCTATTGATAATCAAGGTAGGAACAAAATTATATAAATTTCCCCGAATATTCGCTCTTTTTAGCTAAAATCTTTATATAACAATCACTTACTCAACTTCCATATAACTGATAAATCTTATTATCAGAAGTATTGATAGAAGAATAATGATTATCAAATCA
>CAZUNU010000163.1:0-1912 GCA_964622105.1 uncultured Sangeribacter sp.
AAGTTTGCGATTGAGTACGGCCCAACGCTGGCATAGACGCATATCGTGGAGATAGTCTTCACGTGCCTCGCCCTCAACAAAACATAGGTCAGCAGGAAGAGAAGGTTCTGCTTTCTTACGCTCCCTGCGCATCTGCTTGATTACATTCTGCAATTCAGCCCTACGTCCGGCTGCCTTATATTCTTCAATGGTGCGTGTGATTGTCTCTTCAAACTCATCCGCTCCTTCGGTCAGGTGCTGTATGGCTTTTGCCTGGTAGATTTCAGCAACCTGTTTACCAAGATTGCGTGAACCTGTGTGTATGACGAGATATACGTGACCTTCGTCATCTTTATCGAGCTCGATGAAATGGTTACCCCCTCCAAGCGTACCGATCGACTTGTTGATACGCCCGGAGTCCTTGAGTGCCCGATAGCAGCGCAGTTCTGAGACGAGTTGTTTCGCCTCCCTATAGATATCCATTTCTTCATTCACTAAAGGCTTGAATCCGAATCGATCTTCGCGTGCTATCTTTCCTGAAGGAACATTAGAACGGATATACTCATGGAAAGCATGGAAGTCTATGTCGGAAAGTTTTCCGAGTTTGAGCACACGCATTCCGCAACCTATATCCACTCCCACTATATTAGGTATCACCTTGTCGCCAAGGTCACCCGTAAAGCCGATGACGCAACCGGCCCCAGCATGAACGTCGGGCATGATTCGTATCTTCTTGTCAGAGAATACATCAATAGATAGCAGTTGCTTGATCTGCTCCAATGCACTCTCCTCGATATTGTCAGTGAATATCTTCACATCGTGTCCGTCTATTGTTTTCATATACTTTGTTTATTAGAATTACATAAGAAATTATTAGCACTTCATAAGAACCTTATTTAAATGCATTACCAAGATAAAGCTCTTTATTACCCCAAAATTAAATAATATGTGTCTCAGTTCGTGATACAGCTTAAAATTTTTATCTTCTTTTTCGTGGGGTAGTGCAATGTTGTCACTTTTTATCGGGAATAAATTATGATAAAAAATGCGCGGGGTGCCTCATTGCTGAATGACACCTCGCGCTTAAATGAAACAAGTTGTATAATACAAGCAATTTCAAAATTGCTTGTACTATGCCTTAATATCGTAGCTACTCTCTAATGGCAACTACCCCTTAGTAGCTAATCTTTAATTGCGGCTACCTCCACCGAAAATGCGGAGAAGGAAGAGGAAGAGGTTGATGAAATCAAGATAAAGATTCAACGCTCCCATCGTAGCCAACTTGTCGGCAAGCTGTGGCTCAAGATTGGCGGCTGCAAGACGCTTTACTTGCTGAGTATCCCAAGCCGTAAGACCTGTGAAAATCAGAACGCCTACAATTGAGATGATCCACTCCATCGTGCTGTTGGCCCAGAAGATGTTGACTACGCTTGCGATAATAAGGCCGAAAAGAGCCATCACAAGATAAGTGCCCATCTTGGAGAGATCAGACTTAGTGAAATAACCGTATACCGACATCGCGCCGAATGTGCCGGCAGTGATAAAGAATGTGTATACGATAGTGCCCATGCGGTAAACAAGGAAGATTGGAGCCAACCAAACTCCCATTATCGCTGAGAACACGCAGAACAGGGCCAGACAAGCGCCGGTAGACATTCTTGTCATTCGTGCCGGGAGAATCCATGCCATAGCGAGCATTGCTATGAAAAGACCCCAGAATATGATTTTGCTACCGAAGATGAAGCTGATGGCTGCAGGACTCGATGCAACTCCGAGAGCACAGAAAGCTGAAATCAGAAGACCGATAAACATGCGCACATACACGCGCTTCATCACTGCGTTGGTCTGATTGACCACTGCACCAGAGCCGTAATAAGGAGGAGGCGTGGTCATGTTGGAATTTCTGTAATCCATAATGTATTTTTGTTTATTT
>CAZUNU010000163.1:2012-6896 GCA_964622105.1 uncultured Sangeribacter sp.
TCTACCACACCCTTGAAATCCGCCACTTTTTGAATCAGCGTGGATTCCTTTTCATTGGGAGCGGCTTTGGGCTTGAGATCCATATCTACTCCACCGGCTTTGCGCAATACTGAACGGATACGCGCATAGGTATACTGAAGGAATGGACCGGTATTACCGTTGAAATCTATCGACTCTTTCGGATTGAAGAGCATGTTTTTCTTCGGATCCACCTTCAAGAGGAAGTATTTCAAGGCTCCGAGGCCTACCATTCTTGCTACCTCAGCCGCCTCCTCCGCTGGCATGTCCGCAAAACGATCGGCCGACATCTCCTTGGCGTCATTCACCATTTTGTCGAGAAGATCATCGGCGTCCACTACGGTACCCTCGCGAGATTTCATCTTTCCTTCAGGCAGCTCTACCATACCGTATGAGAAGTGGGTGAGATCCTTGCCCCACTTGAAGCCTAATTTGTCAAGAAGGAGAGAAAGCACCTGGAAATGATAATTTTGCTCATTGCCCACCACATAGATCATCTTGTCGATCGGGAAATCCTGATAGCGAAGCTTAGCTGTGCCTATATCCTGAGTCATATAGACGGAAGTGCCGTCAGCACGAAGCAGCAATTTGTGGTCAAGCCCATCACCTGTGAGATCTGCCCAAACTGAACCGTCATCCTTGCGATACATGATGCCTTTCTCTATACCACCGAGCACAAGATCCTTACCTTCAAGGTAGGTGTCGCTCTCGTAGTAGATCTTGTCGAAATCCACACCAAGTCGACGGTAGGTTTCGTCAAACCCATCGTAAACCCAGCCGTTCATTGTCTTCCATAATTCGCGCACCCCCGGATCGCCGGCCTCCCATTTACGGAGCATCTCCCTGGCCTCAAGCATCAAGGGAGCGTTGGCCTTGGCTTCATCCTCAGTCATGCCTTTTTCCATCAGTTCCTTCACCTCCTGACGGTAGTGCTTGTCAAAAGCCACGTAGAAATCGCCGATGAGATGGTCGCCTTTCTTTCCGGTTGATTCCGGGGTAGCACCCTCACCCCACTTCTGCCAAGCCAGCATCGACTTGCAGATATGGATGCCACGGTCGTTTACAATATTGGTCTTCACCACTTTATGGCCGTTGGCCGCGAGTATGCATGCCAAAGAATATCCAAGTAGATTGTTTCTCACATGGCCGAGATGAAGAGGTTTGTTGGTGTTGGGTGAGGAATACTCCACCATCACGAGATCAGAGTTCTCATCTGCCTTCCGGATGCCATAATCGGGATCTTCGGCTATGCTGTGGAGCACGCCAAGCCAGAACTCCGGATTGATGGAGATATTCAGGAAGCCTTTAACCACATTAAATTTCTCTACAGCGGGCTCATTAGCCACGAGCCACTCTCCTATTTCATTTGCTGTGGCTTCAGGGGATTTATGTGAGGCCTTGAGCCATGGGAACACCACGATCGTGAGATTCCCCTCGAATTCCTTTCTTGTCTGCTGCGGAACAATGCTTTCCGGAGCTACATCCAAGCCATATAATGCTTTAAGGGCCTTAGATACGGCCCCCGTAATGATGGATTCTACTGTCATTGCTGTTTACTGATAAATTTCTTTGGCAAATTTAGCAATTTTTCAGTTAATCCACAAGTTACATCTTATCATTCAACCGTGTTAACGGTCTTTACCGAGCAGTTTAGCGTCCCAACTCAGCTGCCGGTTTGAATTTTACGGTCTTACGCGCAGCAATGGTAATCTTCTCTTTGGTCTGCGGATTGATACCTACACGCTCAGGTTTTTCCACGATGCTGAATGTGCCGAACCCTACGAGTTGTACCTTGTCATTATTTACAAGTGCCTGTTCTATTGATTCCAGGCATGCGTCAAGCGCTGCCTTAGCTGCTACTTTATTCAATCCGGCTTTTTCTGCAATTTCGTTTACGAGATCTGTCTTGTTCATAACTTTATTTTCTTTTAGATTTATTCTACCAATTATATATTACTCTTCTTTCAACAACTTACCACGGCGATATTCTCATTCTTGCACCCTCTTTTTTCGGTTTTTCAGCTTTTTTAGTATTCTTACAGTCTGTTAAATCCGATAGAATTGTTAATTTTGCAACATGTTTGGAAATAGATTCAGTAGTTTTGTGGCCTCAATCCCTCCGGTCACAAAAAATATCGTAATTATCAATCTGATCATCTGGCTGGGCGAGGCGCTGTTTCCCCGTTTCGCCGGATTTATAGTGAATCACCTCGGGCTGCATTATTTCGGCGCCTCCGACTTTAATCCCGTCCAACTGATCACTTACCTCTTCATCCATGCACAAAACACCCCCTGGCATGTAATATTCAACATGTTCACTCTGGTCATGTTCGGAGCGATCCTTGAACACGTCTGGGGATCCAAAAGGTTTTTCATATTCTACTTCGTCTGCGGCATTGGCGCTGCACTCGTTCAGGAACTTGTGTGGAGTCTTACATGGATGAACGATTATATCGATGCACTCGTGCGCCAGAACGGCATGACGGCTCAAAACATCCGCGCAATTGTCGACCAGGCCCTTGCGTCGCGTGATCCGGAATTCCTCTCTGCCATAGCCATGATGAAGAATTCGCTTATCACCATCGGTGCTTCAGGCGCGGTATTTGGCGTGATCATGGGCTTTGCGATGGTTTTCCCGGACCGTCCTATGTATATAATGTTCATACCCATTCCTATAAAAGCAAAATACATGATGCTCGGCTACGGCGTGCTCGAGTTCTTCCTCGGCGTAGCGGCATCCGACATGGTGGCCCACTTCGCCCACCTCGGTGGAATGCTGTTTGGCTTCCTGCTCTTGCTTTACTGGAAAAAGAAAGGTAGTCTACACGGTGGCCGATATTATTAATTCCCTGAAGCGTTACTGTGGCGGTTCTTCCGTAATCGCCGTTCTGATCATAGCCAATGCTGAGATTTTCCTGCTCGTATGGCTCACCACCATCATAGGCCAACGTTTCGGGCTGGTGGGAAATTTCACAATGCCATGGTTGTGCGTCTCTTCTTCCCCGGAAGAGGTGTTGATTCACCCTTGGACCCTTCTGACTTACATGGTCACCCAATACGATTTCATCCATCTGCTTTTCAACGTATTGTGGCTCTTTTGGTTCGGGGTGTTCATTCCCTTTACAGTCTCGGAGAAAAGGCGTTTCTTGCTCTATGCAGGCGGAGGATTGGCAGGTGGCCTGTTTTACGTAGCCACCAATATCATCTTTCCGTCCACAAACGTAGCCGGGGGGTTTCTTTGCGGAGCCTCAGCAGCAGTGTTGAGCATCATGACTGCCGTAGCTGTCTGGGAGCCAAAGAGAGAGATACGCCTGTTCTTCTTCGGAGGAGTACAGATGCGCTGGATTGCAATAATCTGCATCGCGCTTACCTTCTTCGGCATGAATAGCGGTTCATGGGCTGCCCAAAGTGCTCATATTGGTGGAGTGGTCTTCGGAGTGCTGTTCGCTGTGGTCACTCGCAATACTTCCGCCTCCTCTGCATCTTCCCGATATGAAAAGCCGGGCCGGGAAGAAACCGGATTCTTCAGCAAACCCCGCAAAGTGATCCGGATAAACGTGCGCCGCGATGGTAAAGCGGTGGCTCAGGCAGCGGAACATCTTTCCGACACGGGGCGCCTCGATATTCTCCTGGACAAAATCCGCATATCCGGCTATGGCTCACTCTCCGCAGGGGAAAGAAACGAACTTATGCTGCTCTCTCAGCGGCTCAAAAAAAACAATTCAGAATGACACTTCCTATTATCTCACCGATTTTCCGCATCATAATGCGGATCATATCAATAATAGTCTGGGTACTTACGATTGCCTCTGCCTATGGCGGAAGATTCAATCCTGACTATTTCACGATTCCCGCGGTGCTTTGTCTCGCTCTTCCTTGGTTGGCGATAGTGTCGGGTATCCTCATCCTATATTGGATATTAACCCAACGCTTCATCTTCGCAGCTTTGGGAGTGCTTGCTCTCGTTGCATGTGCCGGGCCGCTCTCTTTAGCTTTCCCCCTCAATTCTTCCAAATCCGCCACTCCCGGCAAGCAGACTTTCAAGATTATATCTTGGAATGTGCTTCATACCGACGACATACGCAAACCTGATTATCCCGGCAACCGCGCTGTGGAATATATGATTGAATCCGGTGCCGACATCATCTGCTTGGCTGAGCTAAACAACTTCAGCACCACTGAGCTGAAAAAAGCCACTCCCACACAGATCGACAGCCTTATCCGTCTCTACCCTTTCCGTGCCGGTCAATCTTCAAATGATCTCAAGGTTCTTTCAAAATACCCTGTCGATCGCACCGGTCTTTCTTATGTGACCCAAAACGGCCGACATCGATTTGACTTCTTCAAGGTGCACTTCCCCGGGGGTAAGAAACTCGATATCGCAATGGTGCACCTCTATTCTTATGACCTTACTGAGCAGGAGCGCAACGTGATGAAAGACATGAAATCGGTTGACGGTGCCAAATCGAGTGTCAAGGAACTCAAAGGTGCTATCCGTTCAAAGCTTTCGAATGCGTTTGTGCAGAGAGCCGGAAATGCCGAGGAACTCCGCGCAGCTATCGACGAGATCCGTCCGACTGCTCCGCTCATTGTCTGCGGTGATTTCAATGATGTGCCGGCTTCGTGGGCTTACAATCTGATAAAAGGTGACGATATGCACGACGCATATGTGGAGACTAACTTCGGTCCTACCTGGACCTACAATCTCCACATGTTCTACTTTCATATCGATCAGATGCTCTACCGAGGCAACCTCAAAGCCCTCAGCCTCAAAGTAGGCAAAATCAACACTTCCGACCACTATCCCCTCATAGGCGAATTCGAATTCACCAACTACGAAGAAGCTTGCAAATTCACCGGCACGGC
>CAZUNU010000164.1:0-6600 GCA_964622105.1 uncultured Sangeribacter sp.
ACACCTTCTCTTACTACTTCAATCACTGTCTTGTCGGGATCAAGTTTCGGCTCCTGCTCCAGATAACCGACGGTGTAGCCCGGTGAGAAAACCACATTGCCCTGATAGCTTTTGTCAATTCCTGCAATTATCTTGAGCAAAGTTGACTTACCGGAACCGTTGAGGCCTATGATGCCGATCTTGGCGCCATAGAAGAAGGATAGGTAGATATTTTTTAAAATCTGTCGCTGTGGAGGAATGATTTTGCTCACTCCAACCATCGAGAATATTATTTTTTTATCGTCAGCCATGAGATTGGTTGATGGTTTATGGTTTAAAGTTGAAGGTTTAGGGGAGAGGAGCGATTAGCTTTTTGGGGCGGCTTTGGTGCGGTAATCGCAGTTTACTTTCCCTTTTACGATATTGTTGAGTTTACTGCGGATCATCTGTTTACGAATTGGCGACACCCTGTCGGTGTAAACCGTGCCCAAGAGATGATCAAATTCATGTTGGATTATACGTGCGGCAAATCCGGTGAATTCCTGCTCGTGCTCCTCAAAATTCTCATCGAGCCAGTTCAGGCGAACATGCTCATGACGTTTTACCGGTTCGGAAAGTCCCGGCAGGGAGAGGCATCCCTCTTCACGCGACACAGGTGCTTCGTCTTCTATCACTTCAAGTTCAGGATTGATGAGAGCGAACTTCAAGTCTTTACATTCAGGAAATCTATCGGCCAAAGCAGAACCGTCTATAACGATCACAGCGATTGATTTACCTATCTGAGGTGCGGCGAGACCCACACCATCTGAATGATACATGGTCTCAAACATGTCGCTGATCAGTTGGTTCAGGTCCGGATAATCCTTATCGATGTCTTCAGCCTCTTCCCTGAGCACAGGGTGGCCGTAAAGGTAAATTGGTAATATCATTTTGGGTAAATTGAATTTCTGATTTTAATTAATGGATGAGATCAATCGAAAATTCCTTCAGTCACTTCCTCCACTTCCACCGGCTCGCTGCTCATAATGATGTCGCTGCCGCAAGGGTTGAAGTCTGCAGGGAATTCAAACTTGGCATCCTGAGAATAGGGGAGAGATTTGTCGCCATACACCTTCTTCATGTAATAGCCGTAGACAGGGAGGGCTGCGCGTGCACCTTGACCGAGAGCCATCGTATTGAAGTGGATATAGCGTTCCTCACCACCGACCCAAACACCGGTCACAAGATCCGGTGTGAAGCCCATGAACCAGGAGTCGGAGTTAGAGTTGGTGGTACCGGTCTTGCCTCCCATCTGTGCCGTGATGCCGAAACGGCTGCGCAAGCTGGCGGCTGTTCCGCTGTCGACTACATTTAGGAGAATCGAAAGGATTTTATAATACGAATCCTCTCCGGTGACTTCACTTCTATGAGGAGTGGCAGAATAAATAAGATTACCTTGGTTATCTTCTATACGGGTGACAAATACCGGGTCTACACGCAGACCCTTATTGGCAAACGTGGAGTACGCGCCTACCATTTCCTTTACAGGTACGTCGACAGTGCCAAGGGCCAAAGGCAAGGTTGCGTCGATATGACCGGTCACGCCAAACATTCTCATCTTGTTGGCAAGATTCTTTGCTCCGAGCTCATATACGAGACGTGCTGAGATCCAGTTGTTGGAGTTTGTGAGAGCCCATCTCAAATCCACCATTTCTCCGATGCGAGAGCTTCCTGAGTTACGGGGCGACCAATTACCGAAGGTAGGTTGCGTATTAGAGAACATGCTGCAAGGCGAGAAATCCTGTTCCATAGCCAGAGTGTAGAGGAAAGGTTTCGCTGTAGAACCGATCTGACGCTTTCCTCGTGACACCATGTCATATTGGAAATAATTGAAATCAGGGCCACCAACATAAGCCTTAACGTAACCGTTGTGAGGATCCATGCTCATCATGCCGGTTCGCAGAATCGACTTCATATAGAGGAGCGAATCATAGGGAGTCATTGTCACAGTCTTGGATCCCGGACGATACTGCCCGTTCTCCTGGACATAAGTGAAGATATCCATCTGATACGGTATATGGAATGTCTTTTCTATCTCTTCAGCAGGGATTCCCGCATTTTTGAGCACTCTCCAACGCTCGGTCTGTTTCATGGCGTTCTTGATAAGATTCATTACGCCCTGTCGGCTGAGCTCTTCGGTATTGGTAGTGTAGGGTCCTGTAGGTTGACCCTGTTTCTCCTTGAAGAATGCCGGTTGCAGTGTGCCGCCGAGATGTTCCCAGATAGCCTCTTCAGCATATTTCTGCATTCTCACATCGATGGTGGTATATATCTTCAGACCATCAGTGTAGATATTGTAATACGATCCGTCAGGTTTGGGATTTTTGAGTATCCAGCCGTAAAGAGGATTCTCCTCCCATTGGGTTGAATCGGTGTTATACTGGCCCATTGCAAGCGTATAGCCCAAGGCAGAAGTATAATTGGAGCGCTCGGGACGCACGGGGCGTTTGGCTGTCATAAGATGGCGAATCTCCTCACGAAGATAGGGAGCGCCACCCTCACGATGGTCTACTTTATGATAATCAAGACCGAGAGGCAGCTGCTTTAAGGAATCTGCCTCCTCTTTCGAGAGTTTTCCGGCTTTCATCATTTGGTCAAGCACAACGTTACGGCGCTCTCTGGTGCGTTGTTCATGACGGAGAGGGTTGTAATAACTCGGGTTTTTCAACATGCCTACAAGCATAGCCGCTTCCTCTGCCTTAAGGTCGGCAGGCTCCTTATGGAAATACACATTGGCTGCAGTCTTTATACCTACGGCATTGTTAAGAAAGTCAAACCTGTTGAGATACATATTTATGATCTCCTCTTTGGTATAGAACCGCTCCAATTTCACGGAAATCATCCATTCGATTGGTTTTTGGAGAGCACGCTTTATCATATTGTTGGAGGGGCGTGAATAAAGCTGTTTGGCAAGCTGCTGAGTGATGGTGGAGCCACCTCCAGCCGACTTATCGCCCATAAGAAGAGTCTTCACGCCTGTGCGTCCGAGCGCAATGAAGTCTATACCGGAGTGAGTGAAGTAACGTTCATCTTCAGTAGAGATAAGAGCATCGATCACGTAGGGAGAGACCGTCTTGTAATCGGAATTCACACGATTGCCGGCCCCGGCAAAGTAACGGCCCAGTTCTGTTGTGCCATCAGAAGCTATGACGACAGATGCAAGTTTATCATGTGGATCCTCGAGCTCCTCGATAGGAGGCATGTAGCCGATCACGCCATTATAGATCAGCAACAGGAAAAGAGCTATCAACAGTCCGAATCCAAGGAAAGAGATCCAAAGCCATTTTATTATTTTATGGCGGCGCGCCATTTTTCGTCTTGTCTTTCTATCCGGAATGTTCTCCGGGTTATCCGGATCCGTGAAAATATTTCGATTATCTGTCATCTTTGTATTAGAGTTGTTTTTGTCTAAGGATTCGGACTCCTATGGAAGAGAAAATCCAAATCTGTTCAGGCCCGTAACAGGGCGATGTGCCTAAGAGTGCAAAGTTACAAAAAATAATCGAATATGTAAAACTTGAGCCTCTGCCGGAGCTTAGAATTTATGGGTTATCATGAAATTGAAACCTATCTGCCTGCTGTCGACAGTGGGATTGCGTTTTTCTTCTTTCCCATCAACGATGACCGTGCGGTTATGATATTTAGTCCATCGGTTGAAGAAGTCAGCGCCTATTGAGACGTACCATTGTTTGAACACCTTGCAGTTGATTGCTGTCTCAAAATGGTTGAAATAGGTGCTCGTTCTGTCGCCGGGCACATTAGCCGGCACATTCTCAGGCTTCTCCGACCAATTAATGTCGGGATCATAGCCTTTCCATGTGTATACGCCATAGAATTGATTGGCGAGGCGTACTGAAAGCCGATTGTTGGTGAGCGCCCAATTTAAACCGGCTTTAGCTGAAAAACCGGAGCCCCAGTTGTAATTTCGGTGATACTTTCTGAACAGATCTGTCACCACTCCGGCAAGAATCAAAGCGTTTACATGAGCGTAGCCATCTATACACATTCTTGAAGAGGCCAGATAACGAAGCATTCCGCCTGCACCAACCGATGCGGGACTGGCCATCTTATAAGGCACTACGGCCGGAAAATGAAATTTCTCGTTCTCCGGTTTGATAGTGTCGGAATCAAAATAATCAAAATGCTGATATATTCCGAGATTGATATTCAGTTTTGGTTTGTCGGTAACATTCCTGGAATAGAGACGTCCCATCAGTTGCATACGGCTGATGAGCGGCTGGGTTTTTACAACCTGTAGTTCGGCCAGAAGAGAGAAATAATCGTATGGCGCTTTTGATGGCTCAAATCTGTAGCCGTATTCAAAATCTATCTCCATGCCCAACCCTCCGCGACACATCTGGACATTGCTGTTTTGCGAATCAAGAAATCTTGCACCTAATGCCACTTCAAGACTGATCGGGGGCAGACCGAACCTACGACCTGATGTGGCGCGTTTTTTCCAAGCCTGTCCCGTCACAATGCGGTTGAAGCCCCTTATTGGATCCACTATAAAAGCAGCTATCTCACGGCCAACACGTTCGCCCCCTGTAGAAGAATCATCAATGATCAGATCCGAAGTCCGGAAAAGAGCTTCTCCCAAAGCCATGCCTCCTATCGGGGTAGCTATGATGTCGTTAATAGAAGGGGGCACATTTTCCATTGCGATTTCCCACATTGCGCTGCCGCCTAAGGCGAACAATCCGGATTGCCAGAAATTATAGCCATTCGAACGTCCACCATTAAAATATAGAGAGCCGTGGTAAGGATGGCCAAACATATTTTCATACAGATGGTCGTCATCCCATTTAAAACCTTGTTTGAAGTTATTTTTTATTGTTTCCCAAGATATGTGGGCATAGTATCCGTCTATCACATATCTGTCATATGCCCAGATTCCGAGATTCAGTCCTATAACTTCTGCGCCGGCTCTCCAGAAATTCTTTTTCTTGTAAAGAGCTATATCGGTAGAATCCGGCAAAACCGGCTGATAGAGGAGATGACGATAGGGCACAGGTTTTATCTCCGGAATATTGCGCTCCTCCGCATTTGTATGATTACATAAGAACGTAATTAGGGTTATCAGAATTAAAAAGAATTTCTTTGCCGAATTTGTTAAGTACAACATTTTAGGTTGCAAGTTTTAAGAGTACTGAAGTAAGTTAAATCTAAAAACTTTGTAAGTATCGGTTGTCGGTTTATGTTAAACTGCGAGATTGATGTCAGTAAGTTTTATCATCGAGTGAGAGCGTCATAGGAAGTTATACTATCCGATGTGAAAGGTTACTGACTTCAATATCAAAACGTAGATTAATATAATGAAACTAAAGGATACTTACTTGTCAGGTCAGATATGCAAAATTAATCAAAATACAGAAAAAATAAAAGGATAATAGAACTTTTGAAAAAAATCAATATAAAAAATGCAGATTCGACGCAATTTACAAGTCAATCTGCATAAAAATATTTGATTCCCTGAGGTCTATGGATTCTTGGTATCGTAAGATATGGTAGTTTTATCTTTGTTTTAAGAAATTAGATGGTAATTTCTTTTTCAGGCATGGGGATTCTTTCTGACTGAAAAGCCGAAATGGCCGATGATTTCTCCAAGAGAGAAATATTGTCCATGTGAATAAGCCAACAGTCCGGCTTTCTCAAGCGAGAACTTACCTGTTTCAGGATCAAGATACCTGTCGTCGGCCCTAACATTAAGCACATCTGAAATAAACATGTCGTGGCTGCCGAGATGAATGATTTCCTTGACTCTGCACTCAATGCTCAGTGGCGATTGTTCAATGGTAGGCGAGGCTACTTTTTCACCGGCTATAGGGGTGAGCCCCGTCTCTTTCCATTTGTTATAATCGCGTCCGGAACGAACTCCGGCCCAATCGGTAGCTCTGGCCATGTCGACTGTGGTGAGATTTATGGTATATTCCATATTCTCGACAATGAGTGGATAAGATGCTCTTTCAGGTCTGACTGAAATATAGCACATGGCCGGATCTGAACAGATGGTGCCGGTCCAGGCAATTGTTAGCATGTTCCAGTTTTCGGGTTTGTCTCCACACGTTACAAGCACAGCCGGCAAAGGATATATCTGTGTACCCGGGCGCCAGGAAATTTTTGACATTGTGATTTTCTTTTAAAGATTACGGGAAAGCCGGATTATGACGGGCATAATCCGGCTTTCCTGAATATTGCATATTTATGATGTTTCTGTTATTCTGCTCCGAGATCGGCGAGTACTTTCTTGATTTTTTCCTCAGCCTTTACGACAGTCTCCTCATATTTGTCTTTAGAAGGCATGTCTTCACGAACCTCCACATAGAACTTGATCTTTGGCTCTGTGCCGGAAGGACGAACAGATACCTTGTCGCCAGCCTCAGTGAAGAACTGGAGAACGTTGCTGGTAGTGGGGAAGTTCATCTTTGTCACTGTGCCATTCTTGAGATCATGGCAGTTGAGATCTGCGTAATCCTTGACTGTCACAACCGGAGAACCAGCCAATGACTTCGGAGGATTCTCACGATAGTTCTTCATCATGGCTACGATTTCATCAGCACCTGATTTACCCGGGCGTACAAC
>CAZUNU010000165.1:0-6403 GCA_964622105.1 uncultured Sangeribacter sp.
AAGGGTACAACGGTTTTCGAGACCGTCCCGATCGACCACTCCGGCATCTTTCCTAAGGAGTTTTTGATAGCGACTGCAAAATTACAAAGTTTTTTACTACTTTACAAGATTTTTGATACTTTTTTAAATTTCTTCTTTTGTTTTTATCATGTTGTTCGCTTCTCAATATTCGCAGACTTTTCATTACCCACACCTGCAGACTACCAGCTCCTTTTTACCGTACAAGCAGATTGTATCCTTTACTTTACTATCCTATTTATAGATTTTTACCCTTAATGAAGCTTTTATAAGATAAAACTTTCTTGATTTTTGAACAGTGGCCGTTTTTTAATATATTTAACCCAATATTTTATGGCTACAATCAAAGTAAAATTCCGACCTTCAACAGTTGACGGGCAGGAGGGAACGATCTACTATCAGATTATTCAAAATAGAAAACCGCGTCAACTTCTTACTGACTATCACCTCTTTCCATCCGAATGGGATACTGAACGGAGCTCGGTAATTATCAATAAAGATACCCTCAGGAAGTCGTTGATGCTTTCACTCCGAATGCGTCTTAGA
Organism: uncultured Sangeribacter sp.; assembly: GCA_964622105.1. GTDB lineage: Bacteria > Bacteroidota > Bacteroidia > Bacteroidales > Muribaculaceae > Lepagella. The sequence goes on from CAZUNU010000165.1 coordinate 565, forward strand.
TGGGATGTGGAACGCATCACCAGAATTATCCGCAACTTTGACTCTCAAGGATCCTCCTATAGTGCTGAAGACGTGATCAATGAATTTAGAAAATATGCTGAAGAAAACAGTCTGTTCAATTTTATGGAAAACATCATCATCAACTTGAAAATGAGAGGAAAGACCCGCACTGCCGAGGCTTATACCACTGCCCTCAACAACTTCAAGAAGTTTTTGATCAGTCTTCAGTTGACTAATCCCCAAAACCCGAAAGACGACGTATTACTTGATTGCTTGACGTCGGAACTCATGGAACATTATCAGGCATGGCAAGAACAATGTGGACTAGCACCAAATACTATATCCTTCTATATACGTATTATACGTGCTGTCTACAACCGGGCCCTTGAGGAGGGACTTGTTGACAATCACTATCCCTTCCGTCATGTCTATACCGGTATCGACAAGACTTTGAAAAGAGCTTTGCCTTTAACCATAATAAAAAAAATTAAAAATATCGACTTGAAAGCATCCCCTACCCTCAACCTGGCCAGAGATATGTTTATGATGAGCTTCATGCTTCGGGGAATGAGTTTCGTTGACATGGCTTTCCTAAAGAAATCTGATCTTATAAATGGTTACCTCAAGTATCGTCGGAAGAAAACCGGTCAAATCCTCACCATTGAGTGGACTAAGGAGATGCAGCAGATTCTTGACCGGTATCCGGAAAACGCTTCACGTTACCTATTGCCAATTATCATAAACACCGGAAGGAATGAAAGATGCGTTTACCGCAACAAGTCGTATGCCATCAATCGGAATCTGAAAATAATTGCCCGTAAGATAGGACTTAACATTCCACTCACCCTATACCTAGCACGCCATAGCTGGGCCTCCATTGCAAGATCCAAAGGCATTCCGGTAAGTGTTATAAGCGAAGGCATGGGCCATAGCAATGAGGCTACCACCTATATCTATCTCGCCAGTCTTGACTCCACAGCCGTAGATAAGGCAAATGCCGTAATTCTCTCGGCACTTTAGCACACGATTCCTTAATTAAATATCCTACGGGAGCCCATCGCAAAAAAGCTACAAGGCATCCCGTAGGATACTATCGGCTCTACAAGCCTATAAAGTTTTTTATAATATTACAATCTTTCCTTTATGTATGTAAGTACCGGATCCGGGTGGAGAAGTTATCAGTAATCCAATGTAGACTATTCCTCGCCTTCAACTGAGTCTTGCCCTAAAAAGCAGGTCTTTGCGAAATAATAGTAGGAGTGACAGTCTGTAGGGCTATGGTCTGTCGCTCCTACGTGCCAAATGAAGATAGTAAAAAAATCTGAAAGCACTATTTAATGGGATGTTTAAACAGATCCTTAGAATCATTAACGTTAATCACATATTTATGATTGGGCCTTAGATAGAACACATTATTGAACGTATGCCTGATCTCTTCCCCTGTGTCTTCATCCTTGGTAACTTCATCCTCAGGCCACAACTGATAATTCTCTAAAAAGTTCCCAGTATTATTTCCATATTTTGTTTTACAATTCAGTCGTACCGCAAGATGAGTAAGAGAAGGCCAAATATAAGCAGTTAAAGACATCGGAAGGTTCTTCTCTTCAATATTTTCGGAGTAACAAAAACTGGTGTATTTCCCAATTTCATCAAGGGTTTCTTCATAATTATCCCGGCGTAATTCGCTAAAAGTATTTGAATCCTTTAAATTGTCTGACATTAGAGTTATCCATTTTAATGCTGCAGGTGTCCCTAGCCCATAGGGTGCAGTAGAAGGTGGAGTAACATTTGCGATATTAATTTCTATCTTTGACATGGCTCCTTTAAGTTCACCAGCAATCGGTATATCATATATAATCTCAGAATTATCCGATTCATCTTCCCCTCCATTATTTGTTGATTCCGAATAAGGGATTACCTCTTTTACCGTTCCTTGATAATTGGTGTAGCAGTCACAATAAAACAGCTGTGGGAATTCAGTTATAAATCCGCTTAATACATTGGTATGGTAATACTCTTCTTTAAGATTAGTTATTGGTACGTCGTTAGTACCCCCACTTCCATCATAATAATCAAACCAGTTATTCGCTTCATACTTTACCTCATAGCGTTTGATAATTACACTGAAATCTTCAAGATGCATCTCCGGCTCAACAGGAATAAAAAATCGCTGAAGATCATTAGTTACATTTTTCAATTCACACGTAGATGCTGTATTTAAATCAATATTATGATAAGATGATTGTCGCACCGTGCTGTAAGCAATAGCTATAACTCGATACTCAAAACCGGGTCTTTTGAGCAGAGTTCCTGTACCTTGCAAGCCTGTAGCAGAATCTGACGATGAATTTCCTGTCAAAGAAATCACCATATAATTAGTAGGATCATATCTGAAAGGCTCTTCTTCGCAGGAACCAATTTTTCTACGAAAAACATAGATAGCCGCTTCTCTAACCCCTTCCAATTCTTCGGCATCATATGCCTCACTACGGGTAGTGCCTCTGCGCTGATTCGCACTTCTTTCTCCTTCGCCTATACCCACAGTCCAACCCGATCCAATTGAAAGAGAAATAGTTACACTCACAACCCCCTCTTCCAGATTAATGGGTAATGGATTATCAGCTTCCTCATCTTTATCACTACATGCACAAAAGGATGATGACGCTATGACCGCCAATAGAATGAGCAATATGTTATTCCGATAGTTCGCCATAAGAATTCTAAGTTAATCCAATGTCAGTCTTCCTATTTTAAAGTAATATTATGAACTTCATCAAATGTAGGACAAAGCTCAATATTAAGTCCAGTCTGATCTTTCTTCCCGACAATGTCAGAAAATCGTCCGCACAGATTTACTTTAATATTGGCGTATGAATAAAACTCATGATTATTGCTGTTGTAGATGTAAAGATCTTCTCCAGACCATAGAGCTTTCGTCTGCTTCAATTCATCACCGCTGTAAACTTGGGCATCATCTCCTCTGAGCAAAGCATCTGTCAATGGCCTTATGGGGAAATCCTCGTACCTCTTACCATTTTCAAGAGCACCTTCCTTATAATATACGCGTATACACATCTCGCGACCCTTAACCGATGGCAAAAGGAAACATGACAACTGTGCAAACCCTTTTGAAAATTGATTCGTTGAAGCAACCCTGATATAGTTGTCGGCATTGACTTGGCCGTATCCCAAAGATGCAACTCCTGATTGTTCTCTTGAAACTGAAACGGCATTTTGATCTTTCTCAAAACATTCATCCAAAGCCGTAATATTATAAAATGCCCCATGATTACCGCTAAGATTCAACTTAACCGGCACATTGGAGAAAAACAGATCTACCCTCTCCACCGTCTCCTCATCAATCTCCGTAAACGTCACATTATATTGACTTACAATCCTATACAACTTTCCATACAAATAAGGATCAAAATACAAATCACTACATCCGCTTGGACAATGTAACCAAAACGATGGGAAATCTTGCCTAACTCCTACGGTCTCTTTATAACCCTCATTCCCTAATTTGATTGCCGAAAACTTTAGATACCCAAAAAATAATTCTGGCGTTTGAAATACATAAACCTCTGATTCCTGACCTCCAATATTACTACCATTCTGATCTTCATTTAAATAATTCTCATAATTATTCTTCAATTGAAGGAACAAATCTAAATAGTTATTGGGAATACTTTGATTATAGGCAAACAATCCACACTCTCTTTCTTCATAAGCTAAAGCAGGAATAGCAAACCCGTAATATTTCAATTGTGAAGCAATACGGAATTTATATTGATAGCACTGAAATTTTTCCGAATTAAAGGGGCCTGAACTAAATAAATATTCAAATGTATTAACTCCCTCAAATGCAGGATACTTAACGTCATCAAAACCTGGTCCATTAGCCCCTTTCGTTGACCTATACAACCAGATTTGGAGACGGTCGGCATTGCAGTAGCCGAGCTTGGAGGGTTCAGTTATACCACGTGTTAGAGAATTGTTTTGGGATGAAGAAATACTGCTGGATGAAAAGGAGCTAGTAGAAGCTGATGTACTATTTGAAGCGGTTGAGCCGCTGGTAGCAGTTGAGCCATTGGAAGATGAGGCTGATGCTGTACCGGCATATATTTCAATGCGTGGAATATCTTCTATCGGATAAGGAGCGGGGATATCTGGCTCATCTATTGACACAGTATTACATGACCCCAAACTTATCAGGGTCCATATCCCGATTAGAAATCCAATAAAACGTATATCTTTATCCGCCATGCGCATTTCAAATTAAATTATCGTCTTTAAGCCGTGGTATAGAAGCCGATATCAAACGTGGTATAGAAGCCGATATCAAAAAGGAATATTTACTTCTGCCTGATAATTTCCTGATACCTCAATTTCTGCATTTTCATCTCTTATCAGTTTTGAAAGGTCAACCGGTGCATCCGGGGTCCCCAAGCAATAGAGATGATTAGCTTGCAGATTAAACCTGTAACGGTCTTGAGATACCCATCCATCATCATCTTGTTTTATCGAAACATCTCCTGACGATCCTGTGGTATTAACAGGGTGTCTTATCGGTATTACCTTCAAAGGATAGTAACAGAAGTTATTCTCACTCTCATTAACAGCAGCCATATTTGACTCGCTTCCATTAACCGATTCGTTAACAGGAAACTTTGTGTATAAGGCCAGATAAAGACTGCTACGATTCAGTATCAAGCCATCACCTTCCGTTGATTTATCCGTTAAGAGTACAGGATAAGCGAAATCATAGTTACAATAATAATTTGTAGCCTTAGTCCCATTATTTCCATTCACGGCTTCAGTTTCATCAATTTCAACTGTAGCATAATGAGTTATTACACCGCTGTATTCACCACTAATAGCAGCAGACAGAGGATTGAAAGCCATGTTTTGCCCTACAGCTAAAATGTCAACCCGATCAATCTGGTAGCTATCACCTTTTGTAACTATTTTACCACTCAATGTATTATCTTCACTTACCACCGCTTTACCCATACCTGATTCCCATGAAAAATCGGATTTAATACTATCGGGTATATTGTCAACACATAGCATGATGCCGGCAACGCAACGGTGTAACTCAATCTCCAGATTCAACGAACCCCCATCTCCGAAAATAAAATAGTCAGTGGATGAAGGCGAATCCCCAAATTTTGCGATCCCACAAAAGACCTCCTCAACACTACCCATAGACCAGTCCTTCCCTGTTCCTGCAGAAACCATTGATGTACCATCGCCTAAAGTTATGGCTGGGTTATCATTAGGTTGCCCGTAGGAATTACGCACTTTTACATCCGTCCATCTTGTGCCAGGTTCACAAGCAATTACCGTTCTATCATTGGACGTCGAAAGCTCCTTAGAAATTCCAATCGCCATAAACCGATAATAATATCCACCTGAAGTTTCGATATTAATACCGCAATTATGCGTTATGGTCTCTCCACTGCCATCCTCTTGAAATGAATTAATTAAACCATATGAGACTGAACTATTTGGAAGAGTAACTGAAAAAAACGGATCCTCCGAAGCTGATGAATATGGACTTACACAGACAAAACTTTCATCCGGACCCTGCGTCTCGCTTCGAAACATATAAATCCGAATTTGCAGTTCTGCGTTTTCAGTTGCCATTGTTTTGGCGAAGGCATCATTTTTACTATCACCCAAGCTGGTTTTAAGCTTGAAACTTAACGTGACATTGCCTGTCGACAAGGAATCCTCCTCGCCGACAGGCATATCGCTACAGCATGACCCGAAGATCAATGCCAAAACCATTATAACTGATAGTTTCAGAACGTACATTCAGATTTCAACCAGTTTC
>CAZUNU010000166.1:0-6286 GCA_964622105.1 uncultured Sangeribacter sp.
AAGGCGTAGTTGCTGAAATGATGATTTCGGCGACGAACCTTTAACACATTGATGGGAATATGAGACAGCTAAAGATAACAAAATCAATTACGAACCGTGAGAGTGCCTCTCTCGACAAATATCTGCAGGAAATAGGCCGTGAGGAACTGATTTCTGTAAGTGAGGAGGTGGAACTCGCACAGCGAATCAAAAAGGGGGACCATGCGGCCCTCGAGAAACTCACACGAGCAAATCTTCGTTTCGTAGTCTCTGTGGCAAAACAATATCAGAATCAGGGACTGAGTCTTCCGGATTTGATCAATGAAGGTAATCTCGGTTTGATCAGGGCGGCTCAAAAGTTTGACGAGACACGAGGATTCAAGTTTATATCTTACGCTGTATGGTGGATTCGTCAGTCTATCCTCCAGGCTTTGGCCGAGCAGAGTAGAATTGTGCGTCTCCCCCTCAATCAGGTAGGATCACTTAACAAGATAAGCAAAGAGCTTTCAAAATTTGAGCAAGAGAACGAACGCAGGCCATCACCGGAAGAACTTGCAGAGCGTCTTGGCCTGCCGGTTGACAAGGTGTCTGATACTTTGAAAGTATCAGGTCGCCACATCTCTGTGGATGCACCTTTTGTGGACGGTGAAGATAATTCTCTACTCGATGTGCTCCCGAATGACGACAGCCCTATGGCCGATTCAACTCTTAATCAGGAATCCCTTTCAAAGGAGGTTGACCGCGCTCTGCGTCAGCTTTACGATCGTGAAAGAGAGATTCTTAAGATGTTCTTCGGAATCGGTTGCCAGGAGATGACTTTGGAAGAGATCGGTGCCAAATTTGATCTCACACGCGAGCGTGTTCGTCAGATCAAGGAGAAAGCTATCCGTCGACTGAAAGGTCAGAAGAGTAAGCTTCTGAAGAGTTATCTCGGAGAGTGATAGTAATAACTGTGTATTAATCTATACTATCTTATCGCCTATGAACAACAGAATATACAATATCTTGTTGGGCATAGGCGTTTCTCTTTTCTCAGCATCTGCTTCCGCTGAAAGCCCGATTTCCGAAGAGATCATTCCCGCGGAGGAATCAGGGATGACTAATGGAATCCATAGTTCCGGGGAGATGGGTGAAGCCGTGTGTCAGACATCAGATATTACCTCTGTCGCATTGGATTCAACCGTGTCTGAGGAGAAAGAGGAACGCGAAAGCCTTTTCCCGAAAGCCACAAAAAATCTTGGCTTTTCTCATTTTACATGGGGAGCCGAGTTTGGCGCCTCCATTGATTTGTCGGGTTACGACACATCCACTTTCAACGTGGATGCAGTGTTCGGTTATAAAAACAATTATTTCCGTATTCTTGGCGCAGGAGCGGGCATTCATAAATCGCTCGGCAATGGAGATACGTTTATCCCCGTATATGCGTTGATGCGCACCTCGTTTTCTCCACGCCCGAGGCTTTTCTTCATGTCGTTGAAAGTGGGCTATTCATTCAATACCATGGGCGATTCGCCTACATTTGGTGATACGAGTGCTCAACTTGGCGCAGGAATTAATCTGGCAATGAGCAGAAAATTTCAAAGCCATATCATTTTGGCCTACGAATTCAGGCATTTCAACAAGCGCCACAAATATATTCTCAATGATAAGGCTGAGGATATATCTTTAGCCACAATTTCTTTTGGTGTGAATTTCTGATTCCTTTTCTATTTTCTAATCCTGACCATCATGTTTTCTTTTTCAAACCGGTTGCAGACATACGGAAGCAGGTGTGCTGTAGTCCGTATTATCTTTCTTTTAAGTCTTGTGCTTTTGTTGGGTTCCTGTCATTCTTCAAAGAAAGCTACAGGAAAAGGGAAGTATAAGCCCAAGACTGAGATTGTGAACGTAAAAAGTTTGAAAGGGCAGGAGAAAAGAATAGTTGAGGAGGCCTTGACTTGGCAAGGAACGCCTTACAGATATGGAGCCTCAAACAAAGGCAAAGGTACAGATTGTTCCGGAATGGTATTGAGTGTATATGAGAAAGTAACCAAAAAGAAACTACCGCGTAATTCTGCCAAACAAGCTGACTTTTGCAAAAAACTTAAGAAAAAGGATGTCAGGCCCGGTGATCTTGTATTTTTTGCCACCGGCAAAGATAAAAATAAGATCTCTCATGTAGGTATTATGGTTGACGACAATCGGTTTGTGCATGCATCCACGCAAAAAGGGGTGCTTATCTCTGAGATAAACACCCCTTATTACCAACGTACATTCAAGATGTATGGCCGTGTACCTTGACTCCGGTCTTTTATTTCTGGTATTGATTACTGTTATATGTTACAGTTCCGATCAGAGAATAGCGGCCACTTTAGCCTCGAGATCTGATAATTTCACCAGACCAACACTGCGCTCTTTGAGTTCGCCGTCTTTGAAGAAGAGGACGGTAGGAATGTTGCGCACACGATTCTCGCTTGCGATCTCGTCGTTGTCATCGATGTTGAGTTTTCCTACAGTTACCTGTCCCTGGTATTTCTCGGCGAGTTCCTCAACGATAGGGCCGAGCTTGATGCAGGGACCACACCAAGTAGCCCAGAAATCGATTACAACTGGTTTGCCGGATGCGATAGCCTCGCGTGCGGTCTGGTCAGTAAATTCAAGTGCCATTTCTTTTATATATTTTTTAGTTAAAGAAAAAAATGTAGTTTACACTGCTTTAGTTGCCTTGCTTGAGCAATGACAGGCATGTATAATTCATGGTTTATATATTAAACGGTAAGAACACGGTATTTAATGCCCCATTCATCAAGGAAATTTAAAAAATCTTTCGATACGGGGAATTTTTTTCTTGAATGGATCTGCACAACTTGCCTTGATTCAGGACTATAGAGATTGATAAAGAGATCACCCAGACGTTCTCTTGGAGTGAAGTTCAAAAGCTTGTCGAAGAAATCCTGGGTATCAAACCTATGACTGAGATATATTGACACAGCGTTGGCCACTGTTCCCTTCAATTTGTCAAGTGGATGGATCTCATCTATATTCACATCAATCTTCGTGGGATCCCATTTCCCTTGCACAACGTTGACCTTGAGATAAACCGGATCTCCTGCCACTATAGCATTCCTATGAGCCTCGAAAGCGCGGCCGAAAAGTGAGAAGGTGACGGTGCCCGTAAGGTCTTCTATTGTGACTTGTCCATATTCGTTGCCATTCTTTGACGTACGAATCTTGAATTCTGTCACCATTCCTCCCATGGTAAGTTTTGCACCTGCCACTTTCTTGTCTTCAAAATCAGCACATGAACAGTTGCAACCATAAGTAAGCTCCATATAATACGGATCAAGCGGATGAGCCGAAAGATAAATAGTAACCAGTTTTTTCTCTTCTTCAAGCAGTTTCAGAAGGCTCCAGGGTTGCACAACCGGGAAAGGAGGTTTGTTAGTCTCCAATGGTTCAACTTCTCCGAACAGCGACATTTGGAGTGAGTTCTTATCATTCTGAATGGTCTGGCCATACTTCACGAGAGCATCGGCAAAAGATGCGTCGCCCACTTGCTCAACGAAAGCTTCTCGCTGATAACCCATAGAGTCGAACGATCCGGCGAGAGCAAGACTTTCTATAGAGGAACGGTTGCACGCACTCAAGTTTACGCGCTCCACGAAATCATAGATATCTTTATATGGACCGTTAGCCTGACGCTCCGATATAATGGCATTGACGGCATTGCTTCCAACGCCTTTCACCGCGCCCAGTCCGAAACGGATCTCTCCTTTCTTATTGACACCGAATTTCTCCCATGACTCATTGACATCGGGCCCCTTTACGCTTATACCCATGCGGATACACTCCTCCATGATTTTCTTGAGCTTGTCGGCTGCACTCAGGTTGCGGCTCAACACTCCGGCCATATATTCAGCAGGATAGTTTGCCTTGAGGTAAGCTGTCTGATATGCTACCCATGTGTAACAAGTTGCATGGCTCTTATTAAAGGCGTAAGAAGCGAATTTCTCCCAGTCTGCCCATATCTTCTCAAGCACGCTTTCCTTGTGGCCATTTTTCTGGCCCTCGGCCATGAACTTGACCTTCAGTTTGGCCATCTTGTCGATCTGCTTCTTACCCATTGCTTTACGTAGCATGTCGCTCTCGCCACGGGTAAAGTTGGAGAGAAGACGGCTCAGAAGCATCACTTGCTCCTGGTAAACTGTGATGCCATACGTCTCCTGGAGATATTTCTCCATGATGGGGATATCATAGGTGATAGGCTCCTCCCCATGCTTACGCTTGATGAAGGAGGGTATATAATCCATCGGCCCCGGACGATAAAGAGCATTCATCGCAATGAGGTCTTCGAACTTCGACGGTTTGAGATCGCGCAGAGAGTTCTGCATGCCGGCAGATTCAAACTGAAAAGTAGAGGTGGTCCTACCTTCGCAATATAATTTGAACGTTGCCGGATCATCAAGAGGGATTCTCTCAATGTCGAGTTCAAAGCCACGGGTTTGTTTTATGTTGGCAAGAGCCTCTTTTATGATAGAGAGGGTCTTGAGGCCGAGGAAGTCCATCTTGATCAATCCGGTCTCCTCAATAACCGAACCTTCATATTGAGTAGAGATCACTTTGCTGCCATCTGCATCTGTTGCCATAGAGATTGGCACCCAGTCGGTGATATCATCGCGTCCGATAATAACACCACAGGCGTGAATACCTGTGCCTCGCACGTTTCCTTCGAGCTGTCCGGCATATTTCATCACATCTCGCACGAGAGGGTTTGGATTGTGGGTTTCAGCCTCAAAAGCCTTATCATAGGCAAGACAGTTCTTGAAGTTGATCTTTGGAGCCTTGCCGTTGACATCCGGAAGACGATCGGGCACAAGTTTGGCCAGACGATTAGCCTCAGGAATCGGTAGTTCCATTACACGCGCCACGTCCTTGATAGCAGATTTTGTGGCCATGGTCTGGTACGTGATTATGTGGGCCACTTTCTCTGCACCATATTTGTCTATTACGTATTTCAACACTACATAACGACCATCGTCGTCAAAGTCAACGTCGATATCAGGTAGCGAAATACGGTCGGGGTTAAGGAATCGTTCGAAAAGAAGATCATACTTGATAGGGTCGATCTGGGTGATTCCCAAGCAATAGGCCGCGGCACTTCCGGCCGCTGAACCACGGCCCGGACCAACGCTGACTCCCAATTGCTTTTTTGCCACATTGATAAAGTCTTGCACAATAAGAAAGTAACCCGGGAAACCCATGGTCTTCATGATGTACAGTTCAAACTTCAGACGTTCTTTCACCTCTTCAGGCAACGGATCGCCGTATCTCTCTTTAGCACCTTCCCACGTGAGTTTCTCAAGATAATCCGCTTCGAATTTTATGCGATAGAGTTTGTCGTAACCTCCAAGGCGTTTGATTTTTTTCTCAGCTTCTTCCTGCGAAAGCACAACGTTGCCGTTTTCATCGCGTGTAAATTCGTTGAAAAGATCCTCTTCCGTTAGTCTGCTTCTGTATTCCTCCTCGGTGCCGAATTCTTCCGGAATAGCGAAGTTAGGCATGATTGGGCCATGATCAATGCTATAAAATTCAATCTTGTCGAGAATTTCCGAGGTGTTTTCAAGAGCTTCAGGCACATCCTGAAAAATATGATTCATCTCTTCCGTGCTCTTCAGCCATTCCTGTTTGGTATAGTGCATGCGAGGTTCATTAAATTTTTTCTGCATCGAAACGCAGATTAGACGGTCATGAGCCTCGGCATCGTCTTCGAAAGTGAAATGAACATCGTTTGTGGCCACAACTTTTATGCCATGGCGTTTAGCAATGTCAAGCAGAACAGCGTTGACTTTCTGTTGTAAAGGATATACCTCGCGGTTGGAGTTCTCTTTGTTAGTCTGGTGGCGTTGAAGTTCCAGATAATAGTCGTCGCCAAACACTTTCTTATACCAAAGGATTCTTTCTTCAGCTCCGGCAATATCATCATGGATAATCATTTGCGGAACCTCGCCGCCAAGACAAGCGGAACAAACAATCAAACCCTCGTGATGAAGTTCGAGTTGTTCGCGGTCAGTTCGTGGTTTGTAGTACATTCCATCTGTCCATGCCTTGCTTACGAGTTTTATAAGGTTGTGGTAACCTTTCTGATTTTTGGCGAGCACAATCAGATGGAATCCATTATCGCTTTTATCTTTTTTGTCGGTAAGTTTCTCACGGGCTACATACATTTCGCAACCGATGATGGGCTTAAACTTTTCCTCATCCGGTTTACCCGCATTCTTTTTATTGACGTAATTATAAAACTCCTTGATGCCGAACATGTTGCCATGAT
>CAZUNU010000167.1:0-6240 GCA_964622105.1 uncultured Sangeribacter sp.
TTTATCGTCCAGTTGTCTCCGCAAATATATTCCTTTGTGGTAAACTGACCGTTTTTATCCGTATAGTACACATCGACAAGCTGCTCGCCCTTAAAGATACCATATTTTGCGCCTGCCAGCGAAGCGTCACCCTGCGGCAGTCCCTTTTCGGAGTCGCTCTTGGTAACGGTAACTGTAAACTTCTTCAAAACATTGGTGAAGCTGCGGTTTGTAACCTCTTTCCATTTTACGGGCGCAGTCTGCTTTTCGGGAATGACATAGCGGATAGCGGTATCCACTTCTTCAAGGGTATAGGGTGTTTTGCCGCTGATAAGAACATTCGAGAATGTTGCCACGCCGTTTTTATCCGTAACAGCGTATTCGTCCACGGCAATACCGGAAAGGGATGTGCCGTACAAGCGAAAGGTTACGCCTTCTACAAAGTTATCCTCGGAGGACTTGATCACCTTTACATCTCCACGCTTTAAGACATTGGAAAAGGTAACGGAAGATGTGCCGCCGCTGACGATGGTAACTCTCTGCGTGTTCTGCGGCTCATACTTATCAATGCTTTCTTCTGTTACGGTATATACGCCGGGCATAAGTTCAATATCTACTGTACCATTGCTCTTTGTGGTAACAGTCTTATTTACGCCGTTGCCTGTAATGGTAAAGCGGATACCGTCCACCTTTCCGTCCTCGGAGTGCTTAACGATATGACCGATTCCCGTTGTTTCGGCCTTAATGTTCATATAGAAGTACACGGGATCTTCCGCACCGGAACACATTGTCTGCTTGCCGGGATGTCCCCATACAAGAAGGCTGCCCGCAGAGTTCGGGACATTCTTCTGTGCGGATAAGCTGACAGCGTTTTCAATCATCTTCTTGGAGGTAAAGGTGTAATTGTTGCCACTTCGGGTAACGGTAATTCCCTTGTCAGAAGTGAAATGAATGTCAGTCAGGAGGTTGTTTGTATCGGTCAGGGTAAGGCTGTAATTATCCTGAGCCTGATTGTATTTCAGGGTATAGGTCTGTGCGCTTCCTGCCTGATTGGAAGTAAAGCTCGGTACTGTCATATGGGTTTTCATCTGAGACAAAATCCAGTTATAGCACTTCTCGGCAGGTCTGCCCTGAATCGTTCGGAAATAGTTATCGGCACGGATACCGTAGCTGTTTTCCTTTAATGTTGTAGGGCTTGTTCTCAACTGCTGCTGGTATTCCCAAAGGATTACCTGTGTAGCAATAGAGAAATCATCCTCATTTGTGCCGCTGATTGGAGCTGTTTTTCCGGGCTGCCAACCGTAAAGAGAGGTCAGCATAATGCCGTACTGAGCAGAAGCAGGAAGATTCTGAAAATATGCACTATTCCTGCCGCTTGTGCTTGTATAAGTACCTCCGGCGTTATAATCCACACCGGACTCAATACACATAATCTGACGGGAGCCTGTGGAATCAGAGATCATCAACTTTGTCCTTGTGTGACCGCTGCCGGTAGCATGAAAGCTCGTATTTCCGTTTTCGTCATAGGCTATATATTCATACTGCGGTGCAAGATAGGTTTCACCATCACCGCCTACATAGTGATCTCCGTAATAAGCGTCTACTGTTTTGCCTTCCTCAGCAGTAAAGGCAAATGCGGACATAGGCAAAGCCATCAGACACATTACGGCAGACAAGACCGCCGCTGTCAATCGCTTTCCCTTTGTTTTCAAAAAATGTTTCATTCGTTATACCTTCCTTTCATTTTTGGGTATAAAAAAATCCCCCTGTCTGTTCTGACAGAGGGAAAGTTGTCACGATTTCAGTACAGGAAGTAAATCCGGTAGTTGCCGCCTCCGAGCGGCTCTGCGTAAATCGTGAAATATTGAATTGGATTGCCGCCGTATGCCGTGATGAGTTCCGGCATAGACTGCACATAATCTTTTAGCCTGCGTTTCAGGTTTTCGCCCTGAAAATCTGCGGAAGCCGTAACAGGCGTTGCCCACGAAGCCGTGTCAGGCGTTAAATCGCCGCTGTGCGTTAGCCCCATTCCTTCACCGACCGCAATCAGTTCTGCACGGATAGCGGTAATGTCAAATTCAAAATCGTAGATGGATTTTGGTTCAGGAGGTACTTCCTGCGTAGGTTCGCTTTCCGGCGGTTCTGTCTGCGCTGGCGGTGTGGGCGGCAGTGTTTCTGTTTCGGGTGTGGCTGTTGGCGTAGGTTTGCTTTCTTCCGCAGTCTGTGACGGTTCTACCTGTGGGGCAGAAGTTGGTTCGGCAATCGGCTCAGGTGTTTTTGGCTTGCTGCTTTCCGTACTCCGTTCTTCTGCGGTGCTTTGCGTTTCGGCAGACTCAGCACTCTGCGAAGGTTCGGGCGTCGTTTCAACCTCATTTGTTTCTTCAACTACCGGAAGCGTATCGGGTTCGGAGGTCTGTTCATTACTCTCCGAAAAAGAATACGGTTCGGGCATTTTCTCTGTCTGAGGGGTATTGTTGCAGCCCGTCAATGCAAAGAGTAAAAGCGTTGCTAAAATAACTGTGATTTTTGATTTCATATGACCTCACTCTTTTGTCCTTTTGCCATTATTCTAAACGAAAACAGCTTTTTAGACAAAGGTGCGAAACATACCGCAACCATTACCGCCTCCTGCATATCCAGCCTGTTTGTTTTACTGCTCCCTTGAGATAGATTGAACTTGAGAGATAGATTTATTTTTCTCGGATAGTCAGTTAGTAATCAAGGGGTTAGAGTGTGAGGAAGGGGGAAGCAGAAAACATACTCCGCCTATCTGCTGTCACGGTCGGCACGGTTTTTCAGAACTCTGCCGTAATGCTCCAACGCTTTGCAGATATATTCCTCCGTCTGGTTTAACGGAATACTTTTCGGAATCAGACTTCGCACCTTATCCCCACGCAGCACAATCTTTTCACGCTGATTTGGTTTCTCCTCACTCATAATCGCTTGGATTGCTTCGGTAGTCAGTTTTCCATCGTTAAAAAACTTACGCATACGGATTGTCTGATCGTGTGAGGGGGTGCAATCGTTTAAGTCGATTTCGTCCACCACATCACGCTGGCAGTCCTCGTCAAGATAGGACAGCTCAACCGCAGGACGCATTTTGATTTTGCCCTCGTCTACAAGCTCAAGTAGTTCAGGAACAAGGTTTGTAAGACGGACATAGCGATGAATTTGTCTTTCACTATCTTCGCAATTATCCGCTATTTCAGTAACACTCAACTTCTTGCCCACTGGGCGAGAAGTTAAATCTGTTCGTTGCCCTTGTCTGTTCATCGCTTCAAGCCGCATTTTATAGGCAAAAGCCTTCTCTGAGGGAAGTATCTGCGACCGCTGAAAATTGCTCTCCACCATTAAAATCGTGGCTTCATCCCTTGTCAGCTCAACGACTTCACAACGCAGGGTTTCAAATCCGGCAAGCTCGCAAGCCTTTTTTCGTCTGTGTCCTGAAACAAGCTCGTACCTTCCGTCCTCTTTCTGCCTGACGGTTGCAGGGGTGATTACGCCACGCTCCTTGATACTCTCCACAAGCTGAAACATATCCTCATCTTCCCGCACCTGAAAAGGGTGGTCGGGAAAATCGTCAATCTCAGCAAGCGGAATGTCCCTGATTTTTTGCAGCTTCGCTTCGTCCCGTTCTGCCTGTGTAGAGAACAGGTCATCGAGTCCTTTCGTTGGAAGAACGAAGTCGCTCTTTCTGCCTGCCATCGGCTAACACCTCCCTTGTGAAGTCGGCGTAAGCCTTGGATACCGTGCTGTTTGGCTCATAGGCATAAATGCTTTTGCCCTTTGAGCTTACCTCTGCGGCTTTCACGGCAATGGGAATGGTTGTCCGGTAAATGCGGATATGGCTTCCGAACTGTCCCCTAAGAGCCTCCACGGTACTTTTGGCAAGGTTCGTCCTTCCGTCCACAAGGGTTAGGAGAATCCCATCAATGTTTAGCTGCGGATTCGAGTGCCGCTTCACATTGGATATGGTTGTGAGAAGCTGCGTCATTCCTTTCGCCGGAAGATACTGAGCCTGCACGGGAACAATCACGCTGTCCGCTGCCGTGAGAGCGTTAAGGGTAATCATACCGAGTGAGGGCATACAGTCTATGAGAACATAGTCGTAATTGTCTTTGATTTCACTCAGATAATTCTTCATCACCATTTCTCTGCACATAGCGGTGACAAGGCTCATTTCCATTGACGATAGTTCAAGATTGGACGGAACTAAATCCACGCCTTCCTCGTGCTGAAGAACACCGTCAAATGGATTTTCATTCTTATCCATAATGACGGAAAGCAGCTTGTCGGAAATCGTGATGGGAAGCTCGTCCGTGTCATGCCAGCCGAGACAAGTGGTAAGATCGCCCTGCGGATCAGCGTCTACAAGAAGTACCTTTTTGCCCTGCATAGCAAGACCGATACCGAGATTTACCGCCGTAGTGGTTTTGCCCACGCCGCCTTTCTGATTGCATATCGCTATGGTTTTACAGTTTGACATCGTTTGCTTTTCCTCCTTTCGCTGTATTCATAACCGACCTTATATAAGTCGGCTATGTATCAAGCCGCAGTATTTGTTCTCAACACCCCCTGCGGAGGGCAGACCGTTTTCACAGTCTGCTTTTATGGGAAGCACTAAGGTTACGGTGTGCTGCACCGTATCATAGGAATCTCACCTCTGCCGGGTTCTCCGCCAGCTCCGTTAGAGAAGTATCATTATCATTCTGACTGTCGTTGCCGTCCCGGTAGCAATCCGGGTTTCAGGTCAGGGGTTCTCGCTTATTCTCAATAAAGAGAAGTCGTGGCGTACCCACCTTCGGGCTATCATCAGAAATAAAGTCCTTAGTGCCTGTATATTCAGTTGTCAAAATGCAGCGAAGGGAGGCACTCCGTTTAGGAGTGGTTTTTTTACCCCTTCACCTATTTGGAATTGGAAACCAAAATGACACCCTATTTTTTGAAAAAATCTCAAAAAATTTTTTGGATTTCGGATTTTCTCCCCTGAACGCAAAAAAGCCGCCTGCTTCCCAAAATGGAAAACAGACGGCAAAATATATTTATATAATAGGTAAGAGGACAATAGGGGAATAGCTAACAAAGGGAACAGAAAAGACAGGGTAAAATGAGATAGGACACAAATAAGCACCTTTTTTGATTAGCAGGATTTTTAGCAAAGATTTTTGAGTGATTAGCAGGAAAGTCGTTTTGATTAGCAAAATCGAGAAAATCTTGCTAATTTGATTAGCAGGATTTCCGTAAGAGCCACCAATAAAAATGGTACTAACTGTCCGAGCATAAGTGTATGAATCCGTATCCAGCTTGAATTGCCGGAGAAAATAAGAAAAGCCGAAAACCCTTGAAAATAAAGGCTTTCGGCATTGTTTCTGGCGTCCCGGAGAGGATTTGAACCTCCGATCTACCGCTTAGGAGGCGGTTGCGTTATCCACTACGCTACCGGGACATTTATGAAATATTTAGTTCTCTTATCGCTCGCCTTTTGGTTAAAGGCGAGCGGTCTTTCGTAACCTTAGGAGGCGGTCGCTCTATCCAACTGAGCTACGGAAACATAACGTAACCGAGCAAAGCCCCGTGCGTCTTGCACAGGACTTTACCCGACTTATGTTTATCAGTCGTCTTACGCGTTGGGTTCAGCTTCGCCGTCTGCTCCGTCAGCATCAGCGTTGTTGTTCTCGATCGGAATGCTTGTGTATGTGAACACGATATCGTCGCCCTCGTTCAGAGCGTTAACAGCAGCAGAGCCTTTATCGGGTTCAACTCCGTTTGCGGTGTAGACCCAGAAGCGGTGATTCTCGTTAGCCGCATCAGGACCCTCAGCGTACTCAACGCCGTCAACGACAATTCTCTTGAGGTTTGTCGAGCCGAGCTCATAGTCAACTCCGAGGTATTCGAGCGCGAGCTCGAGAGCATCCATAACGACAGGCGCCTCACTCTTAACGGGGCACTCAACGTGATCGACGATGTACTCGCCGTTTACTGCTATGGATATCTTGCAGTTTACCTGATTGGACGAACCTCCACAGGATGCAAAGCATACGCAGAGCATCATGATCGCAATAACAAGAGAAGCAATTCTTATTTTCTTCATTTTACGTTACCTCCATATTATCTTATTGGTAATAAAGTAAATTTCTTCCCACTACATAGATTATACACGCAACGCCCTCCAAAGTCAATAGTTATTTATTTTACCTTTATCACCAAACGACTCCCAAATGCTTGAAAATGGATGAATAAAAAATGAATTTTTATATTTTT
>CAZUNU010000168.1:0-6219 GCA_964622105.1 uncultured Sangeribacter sp.
TCATCGGCAAACGTGCCAACCAGATTGCCGTGGAGATGAAAAAGGAACTTGAGAAAAAACTTCAGGAATTCGCTTCAACCGACAATCTTGAGGAGGTGTCGGAAAACCGTGAGCAGATTGAAATCTCCCGTTTCTATGAGAAGCTCCCGAAGCCCACTCTCATCGCAACTCAGGAATATATCGAACACAAGCTCTATTTCGCCAACCCGGCAAAAGAGCGTGACCGCCTCAACGACTGAGCTTTTTAAAGACTTTTAATGAAGCCGGATTTATTCCGGCTTTTTTTATGCAGAAGAATATCTTCATTTTCAATCCGGAGACTGACTACGCCCTCGCACTGGGACGAGCCCGCTATAATCCGCCTGCCAGAATTGTGGCCTTACGTAAAAAGCTTCAACTCACCCATGCAAAAATTGCTTCGCCGGGCGACGTTATTGTAGTGGATGATGACTTCAAGCCTGAGGCTTTTCCTGACAGAGAGGCCATTGCTGAAATCCGGAAGAAAGGGATTATTACAGCAACGCTCACGGATTTGCCCGAAATTATGTCAGCGGCCACTGCACACAGTTTACGTATAGTGCCTTGGGGGTGGAATCACTCTCTCCGGGCGCACCTTCAAGTTAATGGAATCGACGATAAGCTGCTGAAGACCAATGAGCAGATCGACAGAATAAGGCAATTGTCTCATAGATCAACTACCATTCCATTTCAAAAGCACCTTCAGGATTCCTTACCTCATCTCAATGTGCCTCTGGCAAAAGAATTTCATGATTTAAAAGAGGCTTTGATTTTTTCAAAGCAACCGGGAGGAGTATATTTCAAAGCGCCCTGGAGCAGTTCGGGACGAGGTATTTTATACTATCAGCATAACCTTTCACCCGTAACAAGCAACATCTCTACGGAAGCAAAGAAAGCCAATCTTTCAGAGAAGAAACTAAGTGAATGGATTTCAGGATTCATTCGTCGTCAGGGAAGTGTTATGGGTGAAAGGGCGTTCAATCGGAAAGCGGATTTCGCTACAGAATGGTGGATTGCTGATGCCAATGCATCTTTCATGGGTCTTTCATTGTTCAACACTTCATCTGAAGGTAGGTATTTAGGCAACTCCAATTTGTCTCAAGAAGATATAGATTCCTTTCTTTGCAGCATATCTTCGGATTGGACTCCCAAAGTGATTGAAGCTCAGAAATCTGCTCTGGAATCCCTGATCTCATCCTCTTATTCAGGCCCGGTAGGAATCGATATGCTGATTGATACTTCCGGACTTCTCAATCCTTGTGTGGAGATAAATCTTCGTCTCACAATGGGAATGATAGCATTAGGAAAACCCTTACCGCCTGTTTAGATATCCCCTACAGGCAATCCGGCATTTTAAATAACAGAACTGTGCATACATCGCAAAGAATATATGACAAAGCAAACCTATGAATTCACTTGACAAAATATCCATTATTGGCACCGGCAACGTCGGTACTCACCTTTACAATGCTTTTACCTCATTGGCGCCGGCTTTGGATGTGAAATTGGTGAATCCACGCACTCTCGAAGGACTCACTAAAGATAACGACGTCATTTTGATTGCGGTAAAAGATGATGCCATCCCAGAAGTGGCTTCCCGAGTAGCCGGACATGGCGCAATTATAGCACATACGTCCGGATCAGTGCCGATGGAAATTTTGAAAAATTCAGCCCGACATTACGGTGTTTTCTATCCCCTCCAAACTTTTACAAAGAATAAAGAGTTAAACTATAAGGAGATTCCCTTTTTCATAGAGGGTTCTTCCCGAGAGACATCAGCAGAATTGAGTGAGCTTGCAGGATGGATTTCACCACACGTATATAAAGCTGATTCTCCAAAAAGGAAACGCCTTCATATTGCTGCAGTTTTTGCATGTAATTTCTCAAATCATCTCGTGAGCATTGCGGATGATATTCTTCATGAGAATGGCATGGACTACACCGTGCTTCTTCCGTTATTGAACGAGACGGTAGGAAAACTCCAATCGCTTTCGCCAGCCAAGGCACAGACAGGTCCGGCTGTGAGACACGATCACACAGTGATGGAAGCCCATGAGAAGATGCTGGAAAGACAACCCGACAAGCTTGCAATCTATCGGCTTCTCTCTGACTCGATTATGAACAAAAATACAAAAGAATAAAATTTTCCGGAAAATGGTAGACTACGATTTAAAGAAGATCAAGGCTTTTGCATTCGATGTAGACGGAGTGCTCTCACCCTCCACAATTCCATTGGGAGAAGATGGCTACCCACGTCGCATGGCCAATGTCAAGGATGGCTATGCCCTCCAGTTGGCTATGAAGAAAGGTTATAAAATTGCAATAATATCAGGTGGTAAAGGCGAGCCCGTGTTCCATAGGTTCGAATCGCTGGGAATAGAGGCAATCTTTCTGAATGCCACTCATAAACTTCCTATCCTCAAAGAATGGATGGAGAAAGAGAGCCTGAAGCCGGAAGAAGTGGTCTACATGGGTGATGACATACCTGACCTTCCTTGTATGCGCCATGTGGGTCTGCCATGTGCGCCATACGATGCATGCCATGAGGCTCTTCAGACAGCCTTATATATATCAAAATTCACAGGGGGTTATGGTTGCGGACGTGATATCCTTGAGCAGGTGATGAAAGCGCAAGGCCATTGGATCAGCGACCATGATGCCTTCGGATGGTAAATTTAAGTTTTGAAATTATGTTAGCTAATCTTGATAAATACGAAATACTTCTGGCAAGCAAATCACCTCGCCGTCGCGAACTCCTTCAACAGTTGCGCATACCGTTTCATGTAATTACTTTAGGGGGAATAGATGAGAGTTTTCCCGAATCCATACCACGCATTGACGTACCACAGTTTGTGTCAGAGAAAAAAGCAGACGCGTTTCAAAAAATAATCAAGGATAATGAAATGCTGATCACTGCCGATACTATGGTTGTGTGTGAAGATCGGATTCTCGGCAAACCTAAGGATGCCCATGAAGCAAAAGATATGCTACGCTTTCTATCGGGTAAGACGCATAAGGTGTCAACAGGAGTGACAATATCTACGAAGGATCGACGCACATCATTTACAACCGTCACTGAAGTTACGTTCGGCGAACTTACTGATGAAGAAATCGATTATTATGTAGACAATTTTCAGCCTCTTGATAAAGCCGGAGCCTATGGTATTCAGGAATGGATCGGAGCGGTTGCCGTCAGCGGAATAAAGGGTAGTTATCACAACGTGATGGGCCTACCGGTACATCGTCTTTACCAGGAGCTGAAACTATTTTAATTTTCTGCGTGATATTTGACTTATAAGATTTCCTCAGTTAATTGCCGGGAACCCGGCTCAGTCCAGTTTTTTGAGCTGGGTTTCATCTACATCTCCAAACCATTCGGTAAGTTTCAACTTGGCTTTATTGAAAGTTTCCTCCGACAGATTATTCCAGATATGTTTCACCACATAAAACAGTGCGCCTGCGTCGTCGGCAAAACCTCCCGGCAAAGCGTCCGGGATCAAATCGAGTGGAATAATGAAATACCCCAGTGCTGCCAACACCATCAGACGGTCTTTCACCGGAAGGGCTTTATCAAAAGTGGCATAATAGAGGATCAAGACAACATAGATTGTCTTTACACCCGCTTTCTTAGCAAATTTCTTTATCTTTTCAAACAGGGCATTAGGATTATAAAACTCCGCATACCTGTTCAGATTCTCTTTAAAAGCCTTGATATTCATAAATCATATCTGTCTTAAAATAAAATAACCGGACTCTGAAGAAGAAGTCCGGTTATTATTATATTTCAAATAAGCAAAATCGTCTTATTTCTCCTCCTCAGTGATAGGCATCGAACGATCAAAAGCAGGAACATCGGCACGATACTTAGCTTCCCAACCAAGTGCGGAAGCACCAAGCACAGCAGCATCGCTCTCTTTGAGTTCTGAAAGAATGATCTTTGTTTTACCTTTGAAGATAGGGAGCACGTTCTTATCGAAAGCCTCCTTGAGGGGACGCATAAGCAGATCGCCACTCTTGGCAAGGCCGCCGAAGAGGATAATGGCCTGCGGACTTGAGAAAGCCACCATATCAGCAAAAGCCTGTCCGAGGATAGTTCCGGTGTATTCGAAGATATCCTTTGCGAGCTGATCGCCTGCCACGGCAGCATCATATACATCCTTAGAAGTAATGTCTTCTATAGGAATGTTGCGGAGAGTAGAAGGCTCTGTGCGAACCTCAAGGAATTCTCTGGCTGTGCGTGCCACGCCTGTTGCGCTACAGTATGCCTCGAGACATCCTGTGCGTCCGCAACCGCAGACACGGCCATTGTTGCGCTTAACGATCAAGTGGCCGAGCTCACCTGCGAAACCGTCATGACCGTAAACGAGCTGACCGTTGACTACGATACCGCTACCAACACCTGTGCCGAGAGTGATCATGATGAAATCTTTCATACCACGGGCTGCACCGTAAGTCATTTCACCGAGAGCTGCCGCATTGGCATCATTGGTCACACCCACCGGTATGCCGCCGAATGCCTTGCTCACTTTCTCAGCAAGTGGAATCACGGGACCCCAAGGAAGGTTTGGCGGATTCTGAATCTCACCGGTATAGTAGTTACCGTTAGGCGCACCTATACCGATACCATAGATCTTGTCTTCAGCATCGTTTGCTCTGAGAAGACGCTCCACACCTGAATGCAGTTCCTCTATATAATCGTCGAAATTTGCATGTTTGCGAGTCTTGATTGAATCGCTTGCTATTACATGGCCTCTGGCATCAACAATGCCGAACACGGTGTTGGTGCCGCCTATATCGACACCCAATACATAAGGTTTGCTCATCTTAGTCTCTGTTATAATGGGTTAAAATTCCTATTGCCTGAGTCTTAAATAAGAGTCTTTCATTAAAATCCTGAGATTCTATGAGGATATTTTAATTCTTGAACTGACTTTTAATTACCGAAACGGTCAACATCATTGCAAAGTTAACTATTTATTTTTATCCTCACAACATGCACTTCCCATTTGAAGTATTTTTTATTACTTTTTTCCATATTTTCAGTAAGCAACATATTTTAAATAAAAAAACGTATAGCAGAATGTATAAATATTATATTTATATACAAACAGCGCTCCGGCTCATAAAAAATGGGTCGGAGCGTGTTGTTTTATGTATTCAATCAGTATTATTTGATACCGTTTTATTTATAAAATGGATTCAAGGTTGCCATAAGGATCTATCAGAAAGGTACGACATCCGGATGCAACCTGATAGTCGTCAAGAACGTCAGAAGTAAGTTCGCTGCCGGAGAGCATTATAACGTCATCTCCGATCTTGTCGGCTTTCGCTATTTCGCGTGCCAGCGTTTTATCGGAATCAATATTGATGCTTACAACCTCAACGTCACGTCCGTTGACTTTTTTGCTGGTGGCAAGTTCGCGGTTAGCGATTCTTGAACGTCCGTCGGATGCCGACCAGAAATTTACTACATAATACTTTCCTTTCAGTGAATCAAGCGACTGATTGGAAGTCAAGAGAGAGAGTTTTGGTGCCTCCTCGCCTATTGCAAGCGTATGGCTACCGTTGGGTAAAGAGGATGAGAGAAATGCGGCTACAGATACAGATAAGATTAATGACAAAAATAAATTTTTAGTTTTCACAATTTCATGTTTTCGTTCTACAATCACCGTCTCCCTACATTCGGTCGAATGTCTTGTCACGCTGACGGCATTAATAATCTCTTGTTTCGAGGGAATGTCACAGGACGCCACTCCTGCAAGTCAAAATCAAAAACCCTCGGGCTGTCACGAAAAGGAGTTGTCACGCCTCCTTGAATTGTCACGAATTATTTGATCCGACTACGGAAATACTGTCGGAAACCTTACTAATATGTTATTAAAACGTGTTATAAAACATATTATTGCCCCCCATCCCTTATTTTATGCGATTATTTCATCTTTTTTCAGGAGATAAAGGGAGAGAAAACAGATAGCGTGTAGTCCGAGGACTACACGCTATCTGTTTATATGATCTTAATATTGTTTCATTTTGTGCGCGTCTTCAAATTCTTTTAGAATTAGTTTTTGAAGACGAGTTCATCACCTTTACGATCGATCACGATCGGGTGTTCACGGTCTACCTTCTGTGCAAGAATATCCTTTGAAAGCTGGTTGAGCACCATGCGCTGGATGGTACGCTTCACAGGACGTGCACCAAACT
>CAZUNU010000169.1:0-6217 GCA_964622105.1 uncultured Sangeribacter sp.
ACATGAACCAGGCCGGTTGGGTGTATGCATATTATGGTCGCCGCTATGAGGTGAACAATGACTTCCTCGCAAATTACCAGAAGCTCTTCCTTGATGACCGTCTTGATCTGGGCGTGACAGTGGGTCTGAACCTTAACGAGCGTTTCTCAACCTATATGAACGGTCAGACTGATGATCTTGCCATCAACACCGGTTTCTGGGATCTCAGCAATGGCGCTACCCGCACCACTCTCGGTGAAGGCCAGAGCAAACGTCGACTGGTTGGTCTCTTCGGTGACGTGGCTATCGGTTGGGACAGCTTCCTCTATCTTGACATCACAGCGCGTAACGACTGGTCGTCGACACTTCCTAAGGGCAACAACTCCTTCTTCTATCCTGGTATAACCCTCAGCGGCATATTCTCCAAATTCATCCCTGCCAACGATGTGCTTACATTCGGAAAGGTGCGTCTGGCATATGGCAAGACAGGTAATGACGCTTCTCCTTATTATACAGCTACCAACTACTATCAGGCTTATACCAACGGATACTACGGAAGCTATATTATCAAGTTCCCGTTCAATGCAGCCAATGCATTCATGGCTTCCGCCACTTCCGGATCTCTCACGCTCAAGCCTGAGATGACTTCCGAGTTTGAGGTGGGTACTAACCTTAAGTTCTTCAACGGAAGAATCGACATCGACGCTTCTTATTACAACCGTATCTCATCTGACCAGATCTTCACTCTCCCGGTGGATCCCTCTACAGGCTTCAGCAGCCAGGTGGTGAACTTCGGTAAGGTGCGCAACCGTGGTGTGGAACTTATGGTGAACACCGTGCCCGTGCAGACTCCCAACTTCACATGGGAATTGGGCTTCAACTTCTCCAAGAACTATAACAAGGTGCTTTCTCTTCCCGAGAGCCTTGAGGGCGGAAAAGTTTCTATCTATGATTTCTCCGCAGGCGACGATGCAGTCTACATGTATGCTGAGCAGGGTAAGGAGATCGGCCAGTACTACACATATCTTCCTCAGTACGTAACCGAGGAAAGCAGCCCATATTTCGGATGTCCGATCGTGGATTCCAAGGGTCAGCCGGTAAGAAGTGATGAGATCGAGGCCACAGGCTTCTCCATGAATCATCTCTGGACAGGCGGCTTGACCACAGCCCTCACTTTCTATGGGGTGACACTCAGCGCTGCATTCGACCTCCGCTACGGCGGCAAAATGTTCTCACGCACAAAGAACCTCATGCAGTTTACCGGAAACGGTAAAGTGACAGAGCAGAATGAGCGTCGTCCGTTCATCATCCCCAATTCAGTGGTGAAGAACTCCGACGGTTCATACAGCGAGAACACCACTCCAATATATGTAGAGAACAGCAGTTTCCAGAACTACTTCAACGATTATGGCTGGGGCCACTGCGGACTCTCTTATCTCACTGACCGCACATATTGCAAACTCCGTAACATATCTCTGAGCTGGAGCCTCCCGAAGAAATGGATGAACAGCATCTACCTTAACGAGATCGTGCTCACTGCATATTGCAACAATCCTTTCATCTGGACATCAAAGGAGAACAGATATGTCGATCCCGAGACCAGCACAGTAGCAGGATATGGAGATATCGCCACAGGGTTCGGTGAGCTTTACTCCAACCCCTCCTGCCGCACATTCGGCGTAAACCTCAAAGTTACATTCTAAAGAATCTCCCGAAATGAAAAAGATATTATTGACCGGTGTCGTGGCTTTGTCGCTCTCTCTCGGTGCCTGCGACAGCTACCTCGACATCAACACCAACCCTAACTCTCCGGCCGTAGACAATCTGAACCCCGACCTTATCTTCCCGGGGGCAGAGATGGCTTTCGCCAACAGCTACAGCGACTATTTCCGTATCACCGGCGGATATTTCGCACAGCACTATTCGCAGTATTTCGGCACATCAAACTATCTTGACTACAGCAAGTTCATGCAGAGTGCCGTACGCTCGAGCTCCACTTACACAAACCTCACCACCCGTACGCTCCAGAACCTCTCTACAGTGATTGCGCTGGCTAAGGAGAAGGAGGCCACAGGCACAATACTTGCCGCTACCGTGATCCGTGCAGTCACATATCAGGCTATGGTAGACTGCTATGGTGAGATCCCTTACAGCGAGGCTCTCGATATCGCCAACATCTCACCGAAGTATGACGAAGGTAAGGATATCTATGCAGGCATCATCGCCGAGCTGGATGAAGCTATCGCCAACGTGAATGGACTTGAAAGCGTCTGCACCAACTTCCTCCTCCCCGGGGCACGTGCATCGGAGTGGGTGAAAGTGGCCAATGCCATCAAACTGCGTCTCCTTATGCGTGAGAGCAATGCTGTAGATGTAAAGAGTCAGCTTTCAGCCCTCATCGCTGAAGATAATTTCCCGGCTGGCGACGTAACATGGGCAAATTGCTGGAAAAACGAGAGTGGCCAGGCCAATCCCTATTATCAGGAGGAGTTTGCCACATATTTCGGTTCCAATCAGCAGAACGTGATCCTCAACCTCGCGCTTCTCGCTACTATGAATGCTGCTGACGATGCACGCCTGAAAGCTTTCTTCAATCCCAATATTGAAAAGTCTGAATATACAGGTGGCATCTCCGGTACAAACTATGCGGGTACAACCACTCTGAATGCCAATTATTGGTG
Source organism: uncultured Sangeribacter sp. (assembly GCA_964622105.1). GTDB lineage: Bacteria > Bacteroidota > Bacteroidia > Bacteroidales > Muribaculaceae > Lepagella. The sequence goes on from CAZUNU010000169.1 coordinate 2,661, forward strand.
TCGTCCAAACATGGCATACGACACACCTGTGTATCTGATAACCCGTTCGGAAGTGGAATTCTTCCTCGCCGAATATGAGGCACGCTATGGATCAGCTTCCAAAGCAGAGGATCATTATAAAGCTGCCATCGAAGCTTCGTTCGCTTCTGCAGGTGTGACGGGGGCAGAGACGGTGCTTGACGCTTATCCTTGGAATGCCTCCAACTGGGCGGAGTGTATCGGTATCCAGAAATGGGTAGCCCTCTCAGGCACCAACAACTATGAGGCATGGTGTGAGATGCGCCGTCTTAAATATCCGGAATTCGGTACAGTCACCGGTGCTCAACTCTACAATGAGACAACCAAAGACTATCAGCCCGGTTTGCTTGAGGCCGGTAAGCTCTATACACCGGTTCAAGTGAATTCCGCACTTGGCAACAACAAGCTCCTCCAGCGCTGGCCATATCCGGAGGCTTCAGCCAACCGCAACAGCAAGGTTCCCGATTACAAGGGCGACGGCACACCGGTGTTCTGGGCTCAGTAAGTCTAACTCTTTAATTTGACAAACGCAATGAAAAAACATATATCAACCATGGCCGCCGGCCTTGCTCTTCTGGCTCTCGCCTCCTGCAGCAAAGACACCGAAGGCCTCACAGGCATCACTTATTATCCTGTGATCGAGCTCGCCGGACCGATCTATGATCAGGCCGTAGCCGGCACTCCTTTCTCCGATCCCGGATTCTCCGCAGTGCTCAACGGCGAAGACTATACAGCCAATGTAGAGATAGTGACCAATATGAACCTCTCCAATCCGCAGCCGGGCTACTATGCCATCAACTATGTAGCCACTAATGCTGACGGATTCAGCACATCGGCCACCCGCTATGTGCTCGTATCGGAAAACAGCGACAAGGTGAGCGGTTACTATACTGTAAATCCCGGCAGCTTCCGCGACTATAACGGCACAATTTTCTACGGCAATTATCCGGAAATCGTTTATGCCAACGGTGACGGCACCTATCACGTGTCTGATCTCATGGGCGGATGGTATCAGTATCGCGCCGGCTATGGCGTGAACTATGCCATGAGCGGAGATATCAGCATTGATGCCGACGGCAACATTTCCCTTATCAGTAGCATTGTGCCCGGTTGGGGAGATGAAGCCAATTACCTTGCCGATGGCAAGTTTGATGCCGAAGCCGGAACTATCTCTTATGTGGTAAGCTATACGGATTATCCATTCTTATTTAATGTGATTCTTGATAAAGATTGAACAGGACTCGCAATAGGGAATTTATATTTAAAATTTGAAAATGATGAAGAAATATATCAATCTGACCCTTATGCTGTTGGGAATCGTTCTCTTCGGCTCTTGCAGCAAAGAGGATATTCCCATGACCTCCACTGTGGATCTCGCAGGAGAATGGATGGTGACTGTTGACATTATTGTCGGCGATGAGGTTTATGAAGATGGCTATGGCCTTGGCCAGATGCTATGGCTCACCTATAACACAAATGCCGACAACGGCAAAGAGTTATGGGTTGACGATCTCGGTAGCTTCTGGGAAACGAAAGTGAAAGTGCCTTGCGATGTTAAGGCTCTCACATTCGGTTCCACCACTCCTCAGCCCAATGCCTATTATGACTGTGACATCACTGTATACGACGGTAAGGTCACTTTCGGCGGCACTCTGACTCCCTCAGGCATGCCGGCAGACAAATTCGAGTGCTACGTAAAGTATAGTGATGACGACAACAACTATACTTACTATGTGCATGGATACCGTCGCACCGGTTTTGTAGCTGACGAGTAATCGCAATCTGACATAATCAAAAAAGGAAGCCTTCACAAGCGAGATACAGTTTCTCTCGCTCGTGAAGGCTTCTTTTTGTACCTGTTAAGCATATTATTTTCCTGTATTCTTTAGAAAAATCGGCTACCGGGTGTTATCTTTGCAGATGAAACCCAATCAATGCGAGAATCATGGCCTAATAGACGAGTATGACAAGCCAATGCCGGATTGCCTCAGCGATGATGAACTGCATGGAAATATAAAACCGAAAACGCTGGGGAGGCTTTATTGGTAAAGGCTTTGTCCGAGGCGACGCTCACGGCGACGTATGGCTTTTGTGAGGATAATGTTGCCGCCGGTCCAGATCACTACATCGAGGATCAGAAGCACTGTAGGGTTAAGGTAGGGGGAGACTATCACATTGATGCCGATAAATGCTATGGAGGCAAGGAGAATGGTGAGGAGTGCCCTTGTCTGATTCACTCCCAGGGCAAGCAATTTGTGGTGGATGTGGCATTTGTCGGGAAGGAAGGGATTGCGTCCGTTGCGCACGCGATGGAAGTAAACGCGGAAGACGTCGAAGCAGGGTATGATGAGCGGTGAGAGAGCCACAATGGAGGGATTGTAGTCGGCGGTTACTGAATCGGGTTTGGCACACATCACAGCGATGGCACAGAATACGAGCACCATGCCTGTAGTGAGGGCGCCGGTGTCGCCCATGAAAATCTTCTTGCGTTTTGTAGCATCGCCGAATACGTTGTAGTAAAAGAACGGGAAGAGAGTGCCCGCAGTGGCGGCGGCGAACATTGAGAATATGTATTCCTCGCCCTGAAAGAAGACCACGGCATAGAAGATAAGCGCTATCGTAGAGAGTCCGGAGGCCAGACCGTCGATGCCGTCGATTAGGTTTATTGCGTTGACTACGTAAACCACGATAAAGGCAGTGAATATGCAGGAGAGCCAGACAGGCATCTCATGAATCCAGAGTATGCCATAGAAATTATGGATATACATGCCTGAGCAAACAAGGAGAATGGCCGCAATGATCTGAACCACGAATTTGGCCATGTAGCGCACTCCAATGAGGTCGTCGGCTATACCTACGAGATAAAGGAGAATAATTGCGCAGATCTCGAAATATACAGGCACGATGTAGAGTGCAACCTCGGATTGCATCAGGACATTGTCCATGCGCAGATTGGCTCCCGCCACCAATGCGAGGGAGAAGAGTATGGCCGGGAAAAAAGCTATGCCTCCGAGACGCGGCACCACACCACGATGAATCTTGCGCTCATCGACCTCATCAAACAGCTGGCGACGGAAGGCAATCAATATGATTTTGGGAATCAGAATACCTGCAAGCACCACAGCTATAAGGAAAGAGAGCAGATCGTTTTGAAGCCAAAATAATATTACATCATTAGAGAACATAGTGACAAAGTTTAGTTTCACATGGTTAATAGCCGTATGGCCTCGACAGAAAGGCAGGCATGTCGGCTGCAGACGTTACCAGAAGCCAAAGATAAGTTCAAGCGGCTTCAAATGCAAGAGATAGCAAAGGTAACAATTATTTTTTAAAAGTTGTTAATGGAGGTTGATATTTTTCTTGTTTAAGGGCAGATTTTCATGCCTTTCATCAAATATTGGAATATTCAGAATAATTATGATATAAAAAAAGCACTCCCGCTGATGGCGGAAGTGCCTTTATTACTTACGGACGAATTGTTATTAGCCGTTGTATTTCTTCATCACAGCGATGAGGTCGAGCACCTTGTTAGAGTAGCC
>CAZUNU010000170.1:0-5972 GCA_964622105.1 uncultured Sangeribacter sp.
TGAGTTCGATTATGCGGGCACCCAGGCGTGCACCGCGCTCAAGGAAGAGGGCTACGAGGTAGTGCTCGTGAATTCAAACCCTGCCACAATTATGACCGATCCTGAGATTGCCCATAAGGTCTATATGGAGCCGTTAACTCTGGAATATGTGGCTAAGATTGTGCGCTACGAGCGTCCGGATGCCATCGTGCCGGGCCTCGGCGGCCAGACCGGCCTCAATCTGGCCGTGCAACTGGCTAAGAAGGGGGTGCTTGAGGAATGTGGCGTAGAGATTCTCGGCACATCATTCGACAGCATCGAGCGCGCCGAAGACCGCGAGCTCTTCAAGGAGCTTTGCGAAAGCATCGGCGAACCGGTTCTCCCTTCCGACGTGGCATCAAGCATCGATCATGCCGCAGAGATCGCGGCTAAGATCGGCTACCCGGTCATTCTTCGCCCGGCTTTCACTCTCGGTGGCACAGGTGGAGGTTTCGCCGACAATGAGGAGGAGCTCCGTGAGCTTATGCGTACTGCTCTCGACCTCTCACCCGTACATCAGGTATTGGTGGAGAAGAGCATCAAGGGCTTCAAGGAGATAGAATTTGAGGTGATGCGCGATGCCAACGACACCGTGATTGCCATATGCTCTATGGAGAATCTCGATCCTGTGGGAGTACATACGGGCGATTCTATAGTGGTGGCTCCGGCTCAGACCCTCTCCAACAAGGAATATCAGCTGCTGCGCGACAGTGCCCTGAAACTGATCCGCGCTCTTAAGATAGAAGGCGGATGCAACGTGCAGTTCGCGCTTGATCCTCTCTCGTTTGATTATTACCTCATCGAGGTCAACCCACGAGTGTCGCGTTCTTCTGCTCTTGCTTCCAAAGCTTCCGGCTACCCTATCGCCCGCGTGAGCGCCAAGATAGCCGTGGGCTTGCATCTCGACGAGATCGATCTCGGCCACGTGCCGGCAAGCTTCGAGCCGGCTCTTGACTATGTGGTGACAAAGATAGCCCGCTTCCCATTCGACAAGTTTGCAGATGCCTCCAATGAACTGGGAACGCAGATGAAGGCTACCGGCGAGGTGATGAGCATCGGTCGCACCATGGAGGAGTCGCTTCTCAAGGCCATCCGCTCTCTGGAAACAGGCGTGTGCCACATATGGCACAAGAAATTCGGTGAGATGGCCACAAACGATATTCTCGACTATATACGCCGCGCCACAGACGACCGCATCTACGCGCTTGCAGAGCTCCTGCGCCGTGACGTTGACGCCGGCCATATCTACAACCGCACCAAGATCGACATGTTCTTCCTCGACAAGATAAAGAGTATAGTCGACTTCGAGAAGATTCTCAAAGAACACCCACTTGATATAGACACACTCCGCGACGCAAAGGGCTTCGGCTTCAGCGACAAGTATATAGGTCTGGTATGGGGAAAGACGGAAGCGGAGATATATCTCATGCGTAAGGAAGCAGGCATAATCCCTTCTTACAAGATGATTGACTCCTGCGCTTCGGAATTTCATGCCAAGACCAATTATTTCTACTCAACTTACGAGACGGAGAACGAGTCGATACCCTCAGACCGGAAGAAGATTGTGGTGCTTGGCTCAGGACCCATCCGTATCGGTCAGGGTGTGGAATTCGATTATTCTACCGTACACGCCATATGGTCGATCCGCAAGGCCGGCTATGAAGCCATAATCATCAACAATAACCCGGAGACAGTTTCGACCGACCATACTACAGGCGATAAGCTTTATTTCGATCCCCTTACGGTGGAGGATGTGATGAACGTGCTCGACCTGGAGAAGCCCGAGGGCGTGATCGTTTCGCTTGGTGGCCAGACTGCCATCAATCTCGCAGAACCACTCGCGGCTCTCGGCGCACCCATCATAGGAACAGGCATCGAGGCTATCCGTAACGCTGAAGACCGCGGTTGCTTCGAGGCCATCATGGAGAAACTGGGCATACCTCAACCTGAAGGCGTGGCTGTCACCGACATTGAGGCCGGCGTTGAGGCAGCCGCCAGAATAGGCTATCCTGTGCTTGTGCGCCCGAGCTATGTGCTTGGCGGACGCGCTATGCAGATTGTGAGCAACGAAGAGCAGCTCCGCCATTACCTGCACACAGCCGTGGAGATCAATGTGGAGCATCCCGTGCTCGTAGACAAGTATATCATGGGCAAGGAGCTCGAGGTGGATGCAGTGTGCGACGGCGAGAATGTATTCGTGCCGGGCATAATGGAGCATGTGGAGCATACGGGCGTACACTCCGGCGACTCCATAAGCGTCTATCCCACCTTCAGCGTATCGCCGGAGGTGAAACGCACTATTCTCGACTATACGGTGCGTCTCGGACGCGAGATCGGCATAATCGGACTCTACAACATACAGTTTATTGTAGATTCCAAGGATAATGTATACGTAATTGAGGTGAATCCACGTTCTTCTCGTACGGTGCCTTTCCTTTCGAAAGCCACCGGAGTGCCCCTTCCGCACATCGCCACTCTGGTGATGCTCGGACATTCCCTCCCGGAGCAAGGGATCCACACCCTTTATCCGGAGGAGAAGAAGCGCTGGTTTGTGAAGACTCCGGCATTCTCTTTCTCCAAACTGCGTGGCATGGACTCTTATCTCTCTCCGGAGATGAAGTCGACGGGCGAGGCGATTGGCTATGATAAGTCGCTCAAGCGCGCGCTCTACAAGAGCCTGCAGGCTTCGGGCATGACCGTGGCCAACTACGGCACGATCTTCGTGACCATCGCTGACTCCGACAAGGAGCGTGCGCTTCCGCTGATACGTCGCTTCTATCAGCTCGGTTTCAACGTGGAGGCTACAAGAGGCACGGCTGAATTCCTGCGTAATAACGGCATACGCACGCGTCTGCTCCGTAAGCTCAGCGAGGGAAGCGATGAAATCGTAAGTTCACTGCGTCAGGGCCACGTGAACTACGTGATCAACACCATGGAACTGGCGGCTGACCATTCACATCGCGACGGCTTCTTCATCCGCCGCACGGCAGTAGACAACAATATCACCGTCTTCACATCGCTTGAGACTGTGGCTGTGCTCCTCGACGTGCTCGACGACATCACCATGAAGGTCTCCACCATAGATGAAAACTAACCATCAATTATATGCGTGACTACGAGATAATCTCCAACCGGCGCCTCACCCATAAGACATGGGTGATGATTCTCGGCGGCGACACCGCCAAGATAACAGCGCCGGGACAGTTTGTAAATATCGCCATACCGGGGCTGTATCTCCGCCGCCCCATATCCATATGCGACTACTCTCACCTCCGCGGAGAGATTACGCTTCTCTACGACGTGGTGGGCGAAGGCACCCGCGCCATGAGCGAGATGAAACCGGGCACTAAGGTCAACATGCTGACAGGCCTCGGCAACGGTTTTTCCACCACCTCCATCGGCTCCAGCCCGCTGCTTCTTGGCGGCGGAATCGGGTGTGCACCGTTGCTCGCCCTTGCCCGTACCTTGCGTCTCCAGGGAAAGAACCCCGTGGCCATCCTTGGATTCAACTCCGCAGCCGACAGCTTCGGAATGGACAGATGGTTTGACCAGCTCGGCGTGGAGTCATACGTGGCTACGGTCGATGGCTCCTACGGCACTAAAGGTTTTGTGACCGATGTGATGCGTGAGAAGAAAATCAACGGCGACCATTTCTACGCCTGCGGCCCGATGCCTATGCTCAAGGCTCTCTGCCAGACCCTTGAGATGCCGGGTGAGCTGAGCATCGAGAGCCGTATGGGATGCGGATTCGGCGCCTGCATGTGCTGCTCGGTGGAGACTGCCGACGGAGCGAAGAGAATCTGTAAAGATGGTCCCGTTTTCAGAAAGGAGGAACTCATATGGAAATAAGCAACCGCAATCTTACAGTCACGCTCAGCGGCGTGAAGCTTCAGAATCCTGTAGTGCCCGCATCCGGATGCTTCGGGTTCGGCTATGGCATGGCTGAATTCTATGACATCGACTGCCTCGGCTCCATATCTATCAAAGGCACTACACGTGATCCACGCTTCGGCAACCCTCTGCCCCGTGTGGCCGAATGTCCGTCGGGCATGATCAACTCCGTCGGCCTGCAGAATCCGGGCATTGACGCTGTCATCGCAGAGGAGCTCCCGAAGATGCGTGAGAAATTCCATCAGCCTATCATAGCCAATATCAGCGGTTTCTCGATTGATGAATACGTAGAGTGCTGCGAGAAGATCGACAAAGAGGAACAAGTGGCTATCATCGAGCTGAATGTGAGTTGCCCCAACGTTCATGGAGGCGGCATGAGCTTCGGCACATCCTGCGACTCCGTAGCGGAAGTAGTGAGAGAAGTTAAGAAGGTAATCTCCAAACCTCTTTACGTGAAGCTTACTCCTAATGTCACCGACATTGTGGCTATAGGCCGGAGTGCGGTTGAAGCAGGTGCGGATGGTCTCTGCCTGATCAACACTCTCCTCGGCATGAGAATCGACATCAAGACGCGCCGACCGGTAATTGCCAACCGCATGGGCGGTTTCTCCGGTCCGGCTGTTTTCCCGATAGCTGTGAGAATGGTGAATCAGGTGGCTCATGGTTGTGGAGTTCCGGTGATTGGCTGTGGTGGCGTGTCGTCGGCGGCTGACGTGATCGAGATGATGATGGCCGGAGCCACCGCCGTTGAGGTAGGTGCTGCCAATCTTGTTAATCCTTACGTTTGCAAGGATATAGTTGAAGCCCTGCCTCATGAGATGGAGCGCCTCGGCATCACTTCCCTCACCGACATTATCGGCATTGTGTAACCAAAAACCTGTAATCATGAATAAAGACGTAATTATTGCGTGCGACTTCGGTTCGGCTGAAGATTGCCTCCGTTTCCTCGACAAATTCAAAGACGAGGAGCGCAAACCTTTCCTCAAGATCGGCATGGAACTCTTCTATGCCGCCGGTCCGGAGATTGTGAAAGAACTTAAGAAGCGTGGTTTCAAGATTTTCCTTGACCTCAAGCTTCACGATATACCAAACACTGTGAAGAAAGCCATGAAAGTGCTCTCTTCGCTTGATGTGGACATGGTCAACGTGCACGCTGCCGGCACTGTCGAGATGATGCGTGCGGCTCTTGAAGGCCTTACACGTGAAGACGGCTCTCGACCGATGCTGATTGCTGTGACACAGCTTACATCAACCTCTGAGAAAGCTATGCGTGAGCAGCTACTAATCGACGCATCAATAAACGACACCATCGCCAAATATGCTCAGAATGCAAAGGAGGCGGGGCTCGACGGCGTGGTTTGCTCTCCGCTTGAGGCAGCTCTCGTAAAAGAGGCGTGTGGCCCTGACTTCAAGGCCATTACCCCGGGCATCCGTTTCGCCGACTCGAAGGCTGACGACCAGGTGCGAATCACCGATCCCGCCCGTGCACGTGAAATCGGATCTGACTTCATCGTGGTGGGACGTCCCATCACGGCAGCTCCCGATCCAGTGGCAGCCTATCGCCGCTGCGTAAAAGAATTCCTCGGATAATCAACCCTCAACCCAAAACCAACATGGACACAGCAAAAAAAGTAGCCAAAGAGCTTCTCGCTATAAAAGCCGTCTTCCTAAGCCCCTCGAAACCGTTCACCTGGGCCAGTGGCATCAAAAGCCCTATATATTGCGACAACCGCCTCATCCTCACGGCACCTAAGGCACGTAAAGTGGTGGAGGAAGCAATTGCTGAAACCGTAAAAGAGAAATTCCCCGAGGCTGAGGTGCTCATGGGCACCAGCACAGCAGGAATCGCACACGCTGCCATCGCTGCCTGGATTCTCGACAAACCGATGGGATACGTGCGTGGTGGCAACAAAGACCACGGACGTGGCAACCGCATCGAAGGACGTCTCGAACCGGGCCAGAAAGTGGTAGTGATCGAAGATCTTATCTCTACGGCCGGAAGCTGCATCGAAGTGGTGGAAGCTCTCCGTGAGGCCGGAGCAGACGTGCTCGGAGTAGTCAGC
>CAZUNU010000171.1:0-5962 GCA_964622105.1 uncultured Sangeribacter sp.
TCCTTCAAGCGACAGCCTGACGATTTGTTCCGCTGCGTCACCTCCGTTTGTCATAGCTACGGTTCTCCTTTCTCTGTAATTTTTCTTCCTCTGCCCGGATTTGCTCAAGGTTATGTTGAATCATGCCTGACCTCTCGGCAATTCCATCGCAGAGTTTTACTTCTTTACGAAGCTCTTTTAAGCGCCCGGATATTTCTGAAATCTGTTCCTTTGCCTCAGACAGCCGTTCATCTGTAATACCTGCTTTTCGCACTTCATTTCGGAGATGGGTTCTGTCGGCAGTTAAGGATTTGATTTCTTCCTCAACTGAACGCTTATACGAAAAAAGCTGCCCGTCCGTACCGATATGGTTGCGACCGAGCAGCGTTGTTTGTGCTGTGAGTTCGTCCAGCTTCATTAAATCATCTTTCAGTAGATAGTGAAGCCTTGCGGGATTCTGTTGTTTTAATTTGTACTTTGGAAGGTAGCCAAGCCTGTAACAGTAATGAAGATACAAGCCGTAAAGACCGCCGACCTTTTTGATTTTGTCCTCCCTCGTCGGCAAGCGGTACTGCCGGACACGATAAGTCTTTGGTTGAAACGGAACGAAAGCGATGTTGTCCCTGTTCTGAATCAGCCGCTCCAAAATCCGCTCCTTTGTGTAGTCCTCACCGAGCCGATAGGTTCGTATCGGTTTGCCATCTCCCTTCGGCGTGACCGTGCTGAATTTCCGGGACGGACTGAAATTCGATTGATACCCCATAACCCCAAGCTCATACTGAAACTGTTTTAGATTATGGCTCATAGCAATCGCTTCATCAATCGCTTTTCGGGCATTGTTGTACCGGGTAGGTATACCAGCTTCATCTTTTTTTGTAAGATACTTCGGTGATTGGTGCAGCTCAGGATTTTTCACGATGGAAAGGTTATGCTTCAGACAGATCTCATCTGCGATATGCCGGAAGTAGTACCAAGATTTTTCCTTGTTTTGCAGTCGCTTTCCGTCCACAAAGGAAACGGAGTTGATAACGAAGTGGCAATGCAGGTGCTTTGTGTTCAAATGTGTTGTAACGACCACCTGAAACCGCTCGCCCCACATACGGTTGGCAAACTCCATTCCGATCTGCTGCGCCTGCTCCGGCGTGACCTCATCTTCCTTAAAGCTCAGATACCCGTGATAGGCTTGAATCCCGTCCGTCTTATTGTACTGCTCCTTGACCGTAACGAATTGGTCACGGGCGGTAGAGACATTGCAGTTGATACCCTCGCAGAAAAATTCCCGTTCGGTTTTTTCTTCGTCCTTCGCATAGGCAAGAACATCTTTAAGAGCCTGATATTCTTCGGGCGAGTATTCAGGCACAGCTTTTTCTTTTAGATTTGCGGTCTTTTCCGGGTTGGTCGCATAGTCGATCACCTGTCCGAGCCGTTCCGTTACCTTCCAAAGTTTGCTTACTGCCATTTCAGCCCGCTTTTTTCAGGGCGCAGGAATTCACGCTCAATATCCGCCTGAAATTTGTGCCAACGCTGCGCTTCGTTTTTCAGCATTTGCGAATCAATGAAGCCGAGTGCGTTTGCCTTGACGGAGAGCTGGTTGATATTGTTGCCGATAGCGGAGAGCTGGCGCATAACATCATAGAACTTTTCATCGGGGCGTTCCTTCGGCTCGTAGCCACGCACTAACAGTCTGACAAGCGCCGCTTCGGACAGACAGGTTTTCTTTGCTTTCTTCTGTAAGTCCTGCGCTTCGGGTTTTGAAAACCAAAACTGCTTTTTTACAGTTCGTTTCATAAGTCTTTCTCCTCCTTCCTTGAAGAATGAATATCATTGATACGGTTGATCTGCACAAGGCACATAGTAACAACGCCGACAATGCCTCCGAGCAGACAGCCAATGATAAAGAATAGTAATTCGTGCATAGAAAGCTCCTTTCTTGAAGCGGGGTATTAGGGGCAGCCCCCTAACGAGTTTTACTGTTTTTGCGACGGTAGGAGTAAAAACAGTCTGCTCGCTAAGCTAATGCAGTCTCTCCGGGGTAGCCCATATCTCGCTGATTTATCGTTCCAAATCCTTTGATTTCGGCTTATACGGTATGGCTGCAATGCCTTTATCCGTCCTGACAAACTGCTCAGGATACCGAAACTTTTCCGAGTATTTCTTCGCTAAATCAGGCGGCAGGCTCAGGAACTTTTCCGAAGTAAACGGTGCGTGGCAGATGAAAAAATCTCCTGCCATAATCTCAATCATTTCCCGTTCCTTCATATAGCAGCGTTCAATTTTCCATCCGTCCTTGCCGCCTTTTTCCATCGCCATATACGCCTCCAAGCGGACATCTTTATCCGTACCGTCGAGCGAAGTTGCGAAAATGGAGTAGCCTCCCATATTCGGGCGGTAGGCTTTATTGTCACTGGATACCACATAGGTGCGGGACTCCAACGGATATTTTTCTGTAAAGCTGTCTTCGGAAAAGACGATATATCCCTCCAAATGTTCGCCGTTTTTCTCGGATTCTCTGAATTTCTGCGCCATTTCGATATAATCCATATCGACTTCTTCCTCGGCATAAACTGCACGATTCAGCGGCAGTCCGTTTACCTTACCCTCGTCATTGCAGATAAAAGCAACCTCATCTTCAAATGGCATATATTCCTCAATATCGCCGCCCACAACTGCCTGCATTGCTTCAAGGGAATCCTCAATTTCAACGGTTTTCGGATACTTGCCCGGCTGAATGAGCAGCACGGAAATGGTTTCGACCTTATCTCCGTCACAAAACCGTTCGCTGATTTGCGTCTTGTCAGGCTCAAAGGAGACTTCCTTAAAGCCGAAGCTGTCGCAAAAATAAAAGCCGGACTCTACAGAATCCGACTCGATAACTTCAACCACATCCGACACGGAAAGCGACCTTGCTTTATATCCCGTAGGATGTTCTGCATTGAATTTTCTGAACACATCTTCAAGTGTTTTGCAGTCCACCTTCCCGACATACACGCTGTCGTAAATGCTGCTGTTGATCTCGCTGCTGCCCTGAAATTTCGGAAGCGACTCTATTCCGAAGAACGCAACTTGCTTCTCGTCACGGTCAGTATTTACCTGATAGATTTTGATTTTCATGAGCGTTCACAGCTCCTTTCCTTATTTTTATTTCGTAATATTCCAAGCTGAATACAAAGAAAGTCATTGTAATCCTTGCCCCGTTTCGGAGGATCATCAATGACTTCATAACTGTCCGGCAGAATGACTTTTAACGCTTCGGTTGCCCTTCTGCCTGTATTGTCGTTATCCAAATGGAGAACGATTTTATGAATGTGCGGTTTACTTTTAAGATACTGGACAAGAGCGGCTGGCGTGGTACTATCCTCAATTTTTTCTTTCGGTAAGTAAACCCCGGCAAGAGAAACAAGGTTTTCCTGCCTCCAGTCCCTGCCTGAAATCTTTGCAAGCGTGGCATAGGATAACAGGTCGATTGCACATTCAAAGAGATGAACGGTATTGCTTTCGCTGTCTGCTATCCGAAACGAATAGTGCTTGTCGCTGCCGGAGCAATCGCCCAAAATGCGGCGGTCTATCGTCGCTCTGTATGCGGCGTATTTTGCTTTTCCTTGCTCATCATAGCCGACGCAGACAAGATTATGATACGGCAGGCTCTCAAAGATCAGCCCTTTGTCAATGCAGTATTCGATGATGGAATAGTCAATGCCACGCCCGAAAAGATACTCAGTTATCTTATCTGTGGTAGTGCTTTTCTCAGGCAGAAGCAAGACTTTCGGCACATCTTTTTTCGGCTTCGGTATTGCAATAGAGGGCATAACCGCCGCCTTTCCCATCAGGGTTTCTACCGCTTCGACAAAGGAATATTCCTTTACCTTCACAAGATAGTCAAGAGCGTTATATCCGCCGATCCGCTGCGACCACCACATCCATTTGCCGTTTGAAATCTTCAAGCTGTCGTGGGTACGGGTGGTATAATTATTTCCGGAAATCCTGACAAGCTCACCCGGTTCAAAGGCTTGCAGATAGGAAAGCAAGTCAATCTGCCTTGCCTGTTCAATAACCTCCGGTGGGATATACGGCATAGAAGCTCACCTGCTTTCTCTTGCAGCTTCACGCTTGATTACATCATTAGCACGGGTTTCAATGGAATCACGAATCGTATCCATATGTTCCACCTCTCTGTCCTTAAATTCCTTATACACATCGTCAAGGGGACAGGAAGATTTCAAGAGTGCCTTTGCCTGCTTTGGTGTGAGTTCCAATTCTTCCATACACATCACAATGTCCTCACGCATTGTATATTCGTAGGTGTGATTCAGAATTTCGGCAGGCGGCTGGGTAAGCAGCCAGTCACGGTACTTGTCCTGCTCGGCTTTCATTTTCTCGTAGAGCAGGGTGTTATAATCTGTTTCGCCCATTGTGCGAACACCTCCTAAACAAAAATATAGCCGCCTGATTCTCATAAGAAAACCAAGCGGCTATGTAACGATTATTCAATTAAGCAAGCTGGAATTTAAAGTCATTTTATCTATTTCAATCTTAAAACATTTTTTTAAGTTCGTGCTGAATTCCCTCGGTACAAGCAATCTGCTTTTTTAGATTCCACACACCGATGTTTACACCATCACGCATAAACATACTTCCACTTTGATGGAAATAAAACTCAATACCCCATGATTTTGCTTCAAGATAAAGTGATTTTGCCTCCAAAGATACTGATGTGTCATTTTTCTCAAAATATTATAGCATAGCTTTATTCCTTTTCTACCGTGCTATGTAATGGGTATTCAATTATTGAAATCGCATTTCTGACATTGCAGCAATGTGTTTTCATTATCTTCTTTATGATAAGCCCCTGACCAACGGCAGATACTTTGCAGTATTGGAACAACTGACATTCCTTTCTCCGACAGGCTGTATTCAACCTTCGGTGGAATTTCATCATAGGACTGTCTCAAAACAATACCGTCCGCAATCAATTCCTTTAAGGTAGCAGCTAATACTGCGTCCGTAATGTTGCTCATTTCTTTGCGCAGTTCACTATACCGAAGAACCTTTTTTTTCGCTAACACACAGATTACCCTTGATTTCCATTTACCTCCGAAAATATCAAGCCCATATTCTAACGGACAGCGGATGTCTTTATCTAATTTATGCTTATACATATTGGAACCTCCGTTATTTCTCTTGGCTTTATTATATCAGAATACTCCTGTATTTACAAGCAACTATGAAATTTATTAGTAACTCATAAATTTGCTTATATATTGAAGTTCAGAAGCGGATTAAATATAATAAAGACACTCAGAGATGAGAAAAACATTTTTTGGAGGAAAATCAAATGAAAGTAACTGCTTATCTTGAAATTACAATGAAAATCGACAACGCCAACCGTCCTGCCGCCGCAAAGGTCTATAATGATTACCGTCAGCCGTTCCTCAACACCATTGAGGGCGCTTTGACTAAGGAGCTGCTCATCCGTGATGAAGATGTTCAGGTATTACACGGATTTGACAGCGCAGAACACGCACAGGCATACCTTACCAGCGAAATGTTCCAAAATGATGTTTTCGTTGGCTTGAAGCCTTTATGGTCTGCCGATCCCGATGTGAAAATTTACACAGTTGCATAACTTAACATCAACTATGTAAAAGCGGTGTGAGATAAAAACTCATACCGCTTTTATTTTACTCAAATATTTTTTTCGTCTCAATCCCATCAACCAAACCACGCATATAGCAAATCCGGCATTCCTCTACGGCAAGGCGATTATTCGCAAGCAGATATTCAATCAATACTTTGCACTCGTCAACCGTCAACTCCGCAGGCTTTTCCAAATCAAGAACCTTTGTCAGCTTCGGAATCCGATTTTTACATTCGGATACCCGATGTTTTGCCGCTTTGAGTGCTTCGTCTGTCTTGCCTGCCTGTGTGATTGTTTGTGATAAGTAGCTTTCAAGATCAAGGTCGCTGTTAAAAAAGCCGACCGGAT
>CAZUNU010000172.1:0-5816 GCA_964622105.1 uncultured Sangeribacter sp.
GCGTCTGCCTTACAAGCAGAGGGTCTGCGGTTCGAATCCGTAATCGCCCACTTTTCCCCGAACTTAAGAATATTTCGTAACGACATCGCCGTTTTCGTGAGAAAGCGGCGATGCCGTTTATTTACCCCAAACATCAATGCCATCGCTCCCTGACCTCCTCTGTAACCGGGCTCCTCGCTAACCTGGGATCGTAAGCCTCCGGCTTGCGCAAAACGATCTCACTGAACCGACAGGAATTGCCTGCCAATTGCATGGAGCCCCTCAACTATACGTTGGCGCTGAGAAGGACGTGGTGTTTTGAGTGAGTTGGCGTAATGACTCAGGAGCTTCTGATTTATTCCTGTCACACGGCTTATAGCAGCCATAGTAGTGAATCGTTCAGCTTCGCGAAGCATTGCACCGGCAGAGAGTGAATATTCAATCTTGTAATCCCCATTCGCCAGCCATTTGGGCACAGCCTCTCCATCTTCCACCATAGCATCAACATGAAACCGAAGCGACTCTTCAAAGTCCTTCTTAATACCTTCGATAGTCTTATTCGTGCAGAGGATCGCGCCTACTCCATCCAAACCCCACCCACAGCAGTAGTTTTTATCAGACCAAGAAATTTCGATTTTTATTATATGTGCCATATACTTTACCTTTCTATTAAGTGCGACTTAACGCCAGTCTGCCTGTTTGAAGATACTGTTCAATATCTCTTGCTCAAGTGTATCAGACGGCTTTTTGTTAACAGTCACACGTCCCTTCTTCATCGGGTGCTTGTATTGCCGATGGTCGCCTTTGGTAGCACACAGATACCAACCATCTGCTTCAAGCGTTCTAATTATCTCCCTTACTTTTTAGCGTTTCATCAAGTTGTTGATTAACATTGACGTCGCAAAGGTAGTATTTTTTATACTTAAAACAAAACCCTGCGGTAGAAAGTTTTCTACTTTTTCTTTACTATTAGCTGTATTGACGTGTAATAAGGCCAAACAACAAATTCCGCAGAATACCAGATGGTCAAGGTATTCTGCGGAATTTTCATTTTAGCTTGCACCTATCGGATCAGTAGTTGATTTCGACTTGGCGGGGGAGGGAGCATGGGGCTTTCGGGAGGGCCACGGTGGTGCAACGCGAAGAGGCGTCATACTTCACTTCCGATTTCTTGCCGTCTACCTTGACTTTGCCGGAGGGACGGTCGGTGTTGAAGATCCTCAGCTCATAGCCTCGCTCGGCGGGAAGACGGTCGGCAGTGCCCTTGCCCAAAGAGAGATCGGCAGTGCCCTTACGCGGAGAAATGGTATATATGCCCTTCTTGCCATTTTGCCTGTGGGAGATGGCCGTGGTGGCAAAATTACGCTCGTAGTCGTTGCTGTCTCCGGAGTCTTCATACAACTCTGTCTCTCCCGGCGCACCGGCTACAACATTCACTACCAACATATCCGGACGCTCTGTCATGCTCTTGACTGTCTCGGGATTATTCACTATCACGCTCCCCTCCTTGAAGAAGTAGGGAATCTGGTCGAGAGTAAACTCCAGTGTCTCGCTGCCTCCACCCCGGATCATCTTGTTGTGAGCTACCGACCACCAGTTGCCTTCAGGAAACCAGATTGTCTTTTTGCTTACGCCGTTCTCCGAGGGCTCGACAATGGGCGCCACCAGTATGTCATCGCCGAAATAATACTGACCTTCATTCGTGTAAGCTTCGTCAAGCTCGGGATGCTCATAGTAGAGCGGGCGGCAGATGCCCACTCCCGTGTCGTAGCATTTACGCGCCATAGTGTAGAGATACGGGAACATGGCATACCTGAGTTTCACGGCCCGGTTCATCTTGTCGAAGTTATCATACGTCCATATGAGGCGGTTGATAGCGGTGCCCTTGGTGGCGTGGGTGCGGAATATCGGAGTGAATACGCCGAACTGAATCCATCTCAGGAGAAGTTCCGGATCATTCACATCATGCTGCTGGTCAGACATGTGTCCGCCGAGGTCGTGTCCCCAGTAGCCGTAGCCTACGTTGGAAGCCGTGGCCGTGAAGTAGGGTTCGAAGGCGAGTGTGGGGTAATTGATGTAGGTGTCACCAGAGAAACCGATCTGATACCGATGGCTTCCGAGTCCGCCCCAGCGATGGAAGATGAGCGGGCGATGGTCAGGACGGTTGTTCTTCATCTCATTGAAGAATACGTGGTTACACCAGAAAGTCTCGCCGAGACCGTCGACGAAGGGGCTTGTAAGATACTGCTGCCAGTCGAGCCACCAGAAATCTACGCCCTGCTTCTCGAAGGGGCGTATGAAATTCTTGAAGAATGCCTTGGCGAATTTCTTATCCTCAAGCTGCCAGGGAATTCGCTCTTTCTTCGAGGCATCGAGACCGAGGTCGGCCGTCATAGCCTCATAGATATCCTCTTCAGGCGCCACGCCATCGGCCGGATGCAGATTGAGCGCGATATGCAGGCCGGCGTCATGGATGTCGTTCAGCAGGCCGTCGGGATCGGGGATAAGATTGGTGTTCCAGCTCCAGCCGGTCCAGCCGCCGCGACCGCCCGACACTTCCTTCTCGCCATTCCAATGCCAGTCCATGTCGAGGATCATTACGTCTGCAGGTATATCGTTTTCCTTGAGATTGCTGATGATATTGCGGAAATCGTCGGCCTTGTAATTCTCATATTTACTATACCAGTAGCCAAACACGTAGTCAGGCGGCAGGGGTATCTTTCCGGCAATAAGAGTGAAATCTTTCAGGGCCCTTTTGTAATCATGGCCATAGCCCATGAAATAGAGGTCGATGGCATCGGAATCAGCTCTTTGTGCCACCCAGTCGATTCCATCGTCAGAGGGGGTGAAAGCCAATGAACGGCTGCCGTCGGGGCGCTTTGCAGAAGGTGAATCGTCGATCACAGCCCATCCCGAACGCGACACCACACCCTGCTCAAGCTTGGAGCGGAAGGCGTCGCCGTTGTTACCGTCGAGCGTGCGGTATGTGCCACGAAGGTTGAGATCATCCTTCAGACCGGGATACCACACCACCTCTTTCCCGTTCAGATCCATGGTTATCGTAAGGTTATCGGGTGAGGGGGATGCAAGATCAGGCACACTGCCTTTACGATATTTCAGCTTGAGCTTGTCGGTAGCCAACTCTAACCACTCATCATTTTCCGTCACTTTAAATTCCGGTGTGGGAGTGTTGCGGTTGATCACCGCGAACGTAGCGCGGTCTTCAAACTTACCAGCAGGACTGTATTCCACCCTTATCATCTCCGGAGTGAGCACAGTGAATCTCATATTGCCGGATTCCACCACAGCATCACGCGACGCCACAGGATTCGGAGCCGGAGCTGCCGTCAGTCTATGTTCCTCCACCTTAGGGGCAGCCATCGGCGAAGCGGCCATTCCGGTCATCGATGCCGACCCAAGAGCCATATACAATAATAATTTTTTCATGATAAGATCAATTTGGAAATTTCTTCTGCAAATATCG
Organism: uncultured Sangeribacter sp.; assembly: GCA_964622105.1. Lineage (GTDB taxonomy): Bacteria > Bacteroidota > Bacteroidia > Bacteroidales > Muribaculaceae > Lepagella. Next base: position 3,464 of record CAZUNU010000172.1, read on the forward strand.
GCATTTATCTGAAAAAAGCCATGAATTATTATCCCGAATAATTGGAAAAATCTCTCAATCCCACTCTTTAAAACCTATCTCCCCGCTCACCCCAAGCCCTGTCAGCCTCACTACCGGCGTACAGTCTCTCCGGGTAATGAAAACAATTTGCTACAGACAATGAGGACGCTATGTATAGCGCCCCTGCAAAATATTCCGGTCAACGTGTTAACTTCGCTGAACAGTTACATCTGATCAGTTACGTGAAGAGAGAGGCATGGTTAATCTATGTTAAATTATCACACCTCATTCATAAAATATTATAATTAAGACTTAAATTTGCATAAGATGGGCCGTCGGAAAAATATCATCGCTACACATGCCCTAATTCCGTCTGCCTAAGCCGAATCATCCTACAATATTTCTTTGCCCACTTCCGATCTATCCTATGTGCAGACCTTACTTCTCATACGTAATGCTTCTGTTGGCCCTCCTGCTCTCTCCGGCCTATGCCATGCCACAGAATAACCCGCTGGTTTCCAATGAGCTTCTGCTGGAGCGCCTTGACTCCATCATAATGAATCAGGAAAGTCTCGTGAAGGAGAAGGAGACAAGGATCACGACTCTGCGCCACGACCTGGCAAATGTCCGCACCCGCGAGCAACGGCTCGACATAACCGGAAAGCTTTATGACGAATACCTGGTGTTTGATTCCGACTCCGCCCTGCATTATGCCGCGGAAGCGCGCCAGCTTGTGGAACACATCTCCCCCTCCGACTACGACCGTATATCATACTGGAAACTCAACGAGGCATTCATACACACCGTCCAGGGTCTGCATCATGAGGCCCTGCATCTACTCAACTCCATAAATTCTTCCCGGCTAAGTCCGGAAATGAAGTCGGCCTATTTCGGCGCAAAGGAATATCTCCACTCCATGAGGGCGGTGTATGTGGAGCATAACAACGACATGTGGAAAGAAGACATCGCAAAAGCCACTGCCTACCGCGACTCCATACAGGCGCTGGATCTTCCGCCGGCCTCCGACTGGATGTGGGTGCCCGTGGCAACGGTGCTTGAAGACCATCGCGATGACATCCGGTCGGTCAACATCACATTCCTTAAAAACAGCATTGACCGGGCCACGCGTCCTTCCCGCCATAATGCCATCAACGCCTACTGGCTCTCACGCTATTACAAAGAATTAGGCGAGGAAGACAATATGCTGCGCTACAAGACCATCGCAGCCATCAACGATGCGCTCATAGTAAACCGCGAGATCACGGCCCTTCAGGAGATAGCCAACTATCTTTTCGAGAAGGGTGAGCTCAACCGCGCATACAGTTACCTTGCATACACCGTAAACCAGGCCAATCTCTACCACAACCGCTACCGTCTGGAGAGCCTATCCGACATGCTCCCTACCGTGAAGGAAGCTTACCGCGTGGAGCTGGAGCAACGTGATGGCAGGATAAAGACCCTCACAACATGGCTCACAGTGGTGGCGGCCCTCCTGTTGGTGTGCCTGATATTGATTTTCATCGGCTGGAATCGCATGCGGAAGACAAGGCTGACCGCATCAACTCCGGAATCACCCGTAGTCAAGACTGAGGCCGGCGATATATCGCAACCTGAAAAATGCTGAAAAAACAGCATGATAATTGCGAAAACCGCATTTTTAAAGTATTTTTGCAATTTGAAAGAGACTGCTGCCGTTAATATCCCCGGCAGGCTCATCTGCTCCGCGCCACCCGGGCGGAGCCTGCGCCATGCCGCCACGCAGCGATCTCTCCATCCGGTCAGAAATCAATAACAGACAACACTACATATTATGAATCTCTTTGACAGAATCAGCGAGGATATCAAGAAAGCTATGCTCGCGCGCGAGAAAGTGCGCCTCGAAGCCCTCCGCGGCGTAAAGAAAGAGTTCCTTGAGGCTAAGACCGCAAAGGGCGCCAACGGTGAGCTCTCCGACGAGACCGCCACCAAAATCATGGTGAAGATGGTGAAACAGCGCAAGGAAAGCGCAAAGATATATGAAGAGAACAATCGCCCCGAGCTCGCGGCCAACGAACTGGCTGAGGCGGCCGTGATTGAGGAATATCTGCCGAAGCAGCTCACTGCCGAGGAGCTGGAGGCTGAGCTCAAGGCAATAATCGCCGAGACTGGCGCAACAGGACCCAAAGAGATGGGCAAGGTGATGGGCCTCGCCACCAAGCGTCTTGCCGGACGCGCCGAAGGCCGAGCCATCAACGCCAAAGTGAAAGAACTTCTCGGATAAACCTCTCAACCCCCCAACACAAGAAAATGCTTACACTCCAGACTATAAAAGCCGATCCCGATTTCGTGGTGAAGCGCCTCGCCGTTAAAGGCT